>JANYCE010000273.1 GCA_025360445.1 Betaproteobacteria bacterium | reverse complement strand
GAACCCGGTTGCTCGATGTGTCTCGGCATGAACGAGGACCAGTTGTCGCCCGGCGAGCGCTGTGCCTCAACGTCAAATCGCAATTTCGAAGGCCGCCAGGGCGCCGGCGGACGCACGCATCTGGTGAGCCCCGCAATGGCTGCCGCCGCTGCGGTCGCCGGCCATTTCATCGACGCGCGCAGTCTTGCCGAGGTAGAACACCATGGATAAATTTATTTCGCGCGAAGGACTGGTTGCGCCGCTGGATCGGGCGAACGTCGATACCGACGCAGTCATCCCAAAGCAGTTTTTAAAGTCGATTAAACGAACGGGATACGGCCCGAATCTTTTCGACGAATGGCGCTACCTCGATCACGGCGAGCCGGGCATGGACAATTCCAAACGTCCGCTCAATCCTGAGTTTGTGCTGAATCACCCCCGCTATCAGGGCGCGCAAATTTTGCTCGCGCGCGAGAATTTCGGCTGCGGCTCGTCACGCGAGCACGCACCGTGGGCCTTGCTGCAATACGGATTCCAAGTGGTCATTGCGCCGAGTTTCGCCGATATATTTTTCACCAACAGCTTTAAAAACGGTCTGCTTTTAATCAAGCTCGACGACGGAATTGTCGACCGGTTGTTCAAGGAGGCAGCCGGGCAGCCCGGTTACCGTCTCGCTATTGATCTCTCCGATCAGAGCGTGACTACCCCGGGCGGCGAGACAATCAAGTTCGAGATCGACCCGTTTAAGAAGCATTGCCTGATGAACGGCCTCGACGAAATCGGGCTGACGCTCGAGCACGCCGCGGAAATCAAGAGGTTTGAAACACGGCGGCGCGAGCAGCAGCCCTGGCTGTTCTCCGTGCAGGAGTGAGGATCGAGGATCGATCGCGATCATATTCTTCACTCCCCGCTCCTTAATCGTCAATCCTGGAAAATTATGAAAATCGCGGTTTTGGCCGGCGACGGCATCGGTCCGGAGATCATTGCGCAGGCGATGAAAGTGCTCGCTGTGCTCAAGCGCGACGGCCTCCATCTCGACATCGAAGAAGCGGCCTATGGCGGTGCAGGCTATGACGCAGCCGGCGATCCTTTGCCGCCAGCAACGCTCAAATTGGCGCGCGCAGCCGATGCGGTGTTGTGTGGCGCGGTCGGCGGGCCGCAATACGATGCATTGCCGCGCGATAAACGCCCTGAACAGGGCATCCTGCGCATCCGCAAGGAGTTACAGTTATTCGCGAATCTGCGTCCTGCGATCCTGTTCGAGGAGCTCGCGAGCGCATCGTCACTGAAACCTGAACTCGTAATCGGCCTCGACATCCTGATCCTGCGTGAACTGACCGGAGATATTTACTTCGGCGAGCCACGCGGGCGGCGTACCAATGCGTGCGGCGAGCAGGAAGGTTACGACACGATGTTGTACTCGGAGCCGGAAATCAGGCGCATTGCGGACGTCGGGTTTCAGGCTGCGATGAAGCGCAGCAGGAAGCTCACTTCGGTCGACAAAGAAAACGTGCTCGAGACCAGCCGGTTCTGGCGCGAAGTCGTCAAGGATGTCGCGAAAAAATATCCAGAGGTCGAGTTGTCGCACATGTACGTTGACAACGCGGCCATGCAGCTCGTGCGCAACCCTAAGCAGTTCGACGTGATTGTCACCGGAAATATGTTTGGCGACATTTTGTCGGACGAGGCGTCGATGCTGACAGGTTCGATCGGCATGTTGCCGTCAGCGTCGCTCGATGCGAACAACAAGGGCCTGTACGAGCCCGCGCACGGATCGGCGCCGGACATCGCGGGCAAAAATATCGCGAATCCGCTGGCGACGATATTGTCGGCGGCGATGATGCTGCGCTATACGTTCAATCAGGAAGACGCGGCGCGGCGGATCGAAGGGGCGGTAAAAAAAGTGCTCGCGCAGGGCTATCGCACTGCGGACATTTACGCAACGGAGATGCGCCGCGTCAGCACGACCGAAATGGGCGACGCCGTAGTTGCCGCGATGAAGTGACGCGCAAAGCGTCAACGCCCGGGCCCAACCCGGCGTTACAAATTATTTAAGTCACGCAATCATGATGCGAACAGGTTTTGTCGGATGGCGCGGGATGGTCGGCTCGGTGCTGATGCAGCGCATGCAGGCCGAGCGCGATTTCGACCATATCGAACCGGTCTTTTTCACCACGTCGCAGGTCGGCGGCAAAGGGCCGTCTATCGGGCGGGAGACGGCGCCGCTCGAGGATGCCGGTTCGATCAAAGCGTTGAAATTGATGGACGTGATCATCACGTGCCAGGGCAGCGATTACACGACTGCAATTTATCCGCAATTGCGCGCTGCCGGCTGGCAGGGCTATTGGATCGACGCCGCCAAAACGCTGCGAATGAACGATGACGCTGTCATTATTCTGGATCCGGTCAATCGCGCGGTAATTCAGACTGCGTTGAAGCAAGGTATTCGCAATTACATCGGCGGCAACTGCACCGTAAGTTGCATGCTGATGGGGCTGCACGGCTTGTTCCAGCACGATCTCGTCGAGTGGATGACGTGCATGACTTATCAGGCGGCCTCAGGCGGCGGCGCGCAGCATATGCGAGAACTGCTGACGCAGTTTGGCCTGGTGCACGCCGACGTCAAAGAGCTGCTCGCCGACCCCGCCTCCGCAATTCTCGAAATCGATCGGCGGGTTCATGCGAAGCAAACCGATAGTTCGTTGCCGATGGAAAACTTCCGGGGCGTGCCGCTGGCGGGTAATTTGATTCCGTGGATAGATCAGGACATGGGCAACGGCATGTCGCTCGAAGAGTGGAAAGGCGGCGTCGAGACGAACAAAATTCTGGGGCGTGGCGCGGCCTTCAGCAAGCCCGCAACGGTCGTCGAGAGTTTGTGTGTGCGCGTGGGGGCGATGCGTTGCCATAGCCAGGCGCTGACTATCAAGCTGAAACAGGATGTTCCGGTCGACGAGATTGCGGACATCGTTGCATCCGCAAACCCGTGGGTGCGCGTAGTGCCCAATGAACGCGAGCGGTCGGAGCGCGAATTGACGCCGGCTGCGGTCACCGGGCAACTGCACATTCCGGTCGGCCGCTTGCGCAAGCTCGCGATGGGCGCCGAGTACTTATCGGCGTTTACGGTCGGCGACCAGTTACTCTGGGGCGCTGCCGAACCCCTGCGGCGAATGTTGAGGATCCTCTTGGAGCGTTAATTCCGCGGCGCTGATGTAAGTCACGCACGGTGCGGTGCAAGGCGCTCGTGCCTGGGGCGCGAGTAAGGGCCTGCGGCAAAATAGTCATTGTTCGCGTGTTGATAGAATCGTTACGTTAGAGGCAGGGTTAGCTTGCAACCCTAACTATTTGATGTTAATTTACTTGTTGCTTAAAATAACAACAGGCGGGGCTGTGCGTAAATTCCCATTTAAAACATTGTTATGGGCCGGGATTTTCCTGCTGTGCCCGTGGGTTGCTACCGCTGCCGGCTTGGGCAAACTGACCATTCTCTCCTCACTCGGCCAGCCACTGTCGGCTGAAGTCGACCTGGTTTCAGTGCAGAAGGAAGAGTTGAGCACGCTGGCGGCGCGTATTGCATCGCCTGACGCATTCCAGCAGGCGAACATGCAGTACAGCCCGGCATTAATCGGCGTGCGCATGACCATCGAGCGGCGCGCTAACGGCAGCCCTTATATCAAAATCGTTTCGACGCGCTCGATTAATGACCCTTTTCTCGCGGTCTTGATTGAATTGACATGGGCGCAGGGGCGATTGCTGCGTGAGTACACAGCGCTCCTGGATCCGCCCGGCTACACACCGGTCCCGACCACGCCGCCTGTCCTGTTGGCCGCACCGATCGCACCGCCCGTTGTCTCCACGGCGACACCTTTACCAGTGACCGGCGCCGCTAATCCCCTCGCCTCCAGCGCCCAACCGCAAAAGCCGATTGCCCCGCCCGCGCGCGCGTCGGCGCGAGGCCCCGTGGCAAGCACCCCAGCGCCGAGCGGATCTGTTGCCAGCGAATACGCAGTAAAGCGGGGCGACACTCTCGCCAAAATCGCAGCAGGCGTGAAGCCTGAAGGCGTGACGCTCGATCAAATGCTGGTAAGTCTGTATCGCAATAACACTGACGCCTTCGCCGGCAATATGAATCGTCTTAAGACCGGCACGATTTTGCGCGTGCCCGAAAAAGATCGCATTGCGGAGACGCCCACGCCTGAAGCCGCCAAAGAGGTCCGCGTCCAGTCGTCCAACTGGAACGCGTATCGTTTGAAGCTTGCTGAGGCAGCAGGGGCCGCGCCGGTTCAGGAGACGGCGAAGTCAGCGTCGAGCGGGAGAATTACGACCGCGGTCGAAGATAAAGCAGCCGCCAAAGACGCGCCTAAAGAAGTGTTGAAGCTGTCCAAGGGCGATTCGCCGTCAGCCGGCAAAGCGGCCACGGGAAAAACCGCGTCGGCCAAAGACCGTGTGCGGATGCTCGAAGAGGACGCGGTCGCGAAAGATAAATCGCTGACTGAAGCGAATGAGCGCGTCGCGCAGCTCGAGAAAAACATTAAGGATATGCAACGCCTGCTTGAAATCAAAGGGGTCGCAATACCCGGCGTTAAAGCGCCCGCTGGAGTCGCGCCGCCCGCGAAGGCCGATCAGGTCGCGAAGGGTGAATCGGCCACAGCAGTACCGCCTGCCAAAGTAGAGCCCGCCAAGATCGAGCCGGCCAAAGATGCGGCAAAGGCCCTCGTTGACCCACCAAAATCAGATGCTAAGAGTCCCATAGACACTAAGGCGCTGATCGATGCCAAAGGCCCTGCAGATGCCAAGGCTGCAGCCGAAGTCAAAGCCCCTGCCACTGTGGCAGAGCCCCCCAAAGGCGAAGCCCCCCAAGCCGAGTTGCCGAAAGCCGAAGCGCCGAAAGCTGTGCAGGCGAAGCCGAAAGTCACACCACCGCCTCCACCCGTAGCGGAGCCAAGCCTGGTTGATCAAATCATAGCTGCCGTTACTGATCCGATATACCTGGCAGGCGGGCTGGGCGGACTCGTCGTGCTCGGCGGCGGCGCGTGGTGGTTAGGTCGCCGGAGACGCGCGGGCATGCAAAACGATGACATCGCCGCAGGCTCGAAAAAAGCGCCGACCCTCGCTGGCGCATCCGCCGCCAACTCAGTATTGGTTGCTCCGCGCGTGCTCGGCACGATAGACGGCGGCGACGACGTTGATCCGCTGGCGGAAGCAGATTTGTATCTTAATTTTGGTCGCGACGCGCAGGCCGAAGAAGTATTGAAAGAAGCGCTACAGAAAAATCCGCAACACGAAGAAGCCGAACTAAAGTTGTTGCAGATTTATGCGGCGCGCAAAGATAAAGCCGAGTTTGAAAAAGTCGCCAAGACCTTGAACGCGCAAACTTCAGGCTTCGGCGACGTATGGCTTAAAGCGGCGGCGATGGGTTATGCATTCGACCCGCAAAACTCGCTATATGAAGCCGGCAAGTCAGTGCCCATCGAGGTCTCGCCGGTCGTTACAGGCAGCGGTTTCGCCAGCACCGATCTTGATTTCGACCTCGAGTTGTCGCCGGGTTCAAGCCCCGCCACGACTGATGTGCCGCTGGATAGCGGCGAGAGAACAATGATCCTTAAGCCCGGGGAGCTTGCCGCCATGGCGGTCGAGTTGGAGGATGTGACTGCGACGCAGGATGTTACACACGACTCCGTGACGGCGAACGCGCGCCACGCCGATTCGAACGTAGCGCCCGACTTCACGCTGGATGCGCCCGCCGCTGGCGCAGAAGCGGCTACGCCTGACTTGAACTTCGATTCGCCCGCAGACGAACTTGTCAAAACAAACGTGACCGCCGACTCTGCAGTGGGACCGATGGCAGGCGTAATCGATTTCAATTTCGATGCGCCCGCTGTGGTCACGCCGGACTTTAATCATGACGCTACCATAGTCATTACGCCGCAAAATCAGGTGAAGGCTGCAGGACTGGATATCGATTTTGATATCGCTTCCGATGTGCCGGTGCCATTGGGCACCAGCTCGGTTGTGCAGCTCGATCCTGGATTCAAGCTCGACCTCGATGACGACGCACCGCTGGTGACTGGTGTCGACGCGGCCCGCGCTCCAAACGCAATCCCGGACATCGCGCTTGATGACATAAGTTTGAACCTCGATGAGGCGCCCGCCGGCCACGCCGCCGCGCCCGCTGTGGCCAGCGGTAAAGACGACCATTGGTATGATGTGCAAACGAAATTCGATCTTGCAAAAGCGTATCAAGAAATGGGCGACAACGACGGCGCGCGCGAAATACTGCAGGAAGTGACTAAAGAAGGCGATACCGCGCAGCAAGCGGAAGCGAAGCAGTTGCTCGAGTCGCTCGCCTAGAACTTGGGTGCGCTTGTGATTTTCAGGAGCGGCGCGTAGTGCGCCGCGGCGCTTGGCCGACCTGTATAAACTGGTTGCACTCTGAGTGCAGCCAGTTTTTTTTGGAGCTTAATTATCGCGATGAAAATCGCCCTCGGCATCGAGTACCACGGCGGACCCTTCTGCGGTTGGCAAACTCAGCCTGCAGGCTGCGGTGTGCAGGATGCACTTGAGCGCGCGCTCAGTGAAATTGCAAGCGAGAACGTGTCCACAATTTGCGCGGGTCGCACCGACGCCGGCGTGCACGCACTTGCACAAGTGGTCCATTTCGAAACGACCGCCGTCCGCCCCGACACCGCATGGACGCGCGGCGTCAATTCGCTGCTGCCTGTCGGGGCTGCGGTTACCTGGATGCGTCCGGTGCCCGAAGAATTTAGTGCGAGATATTCTGCGCTCGAGCGTTGCTATCGCTATGTGCTGTTAAACCATCCGGTGCGGCCCGCGCTCAATCAAGGGCGCACCGGCTGGTTCCATGCACCGCTCGACTTGGCCCGCATGCAGGAGGCGGCAAAGTTTCTGATCGGCGAGCATGATTTCAGCGCATTTCGTTCGTCTGACTGCCAGGCGAAGTCCCCGGTGCGCGAACTGCGACGGCTTACGATCCGCGTGAGCGGCGAATTCGTCGTGTTCGATCTCGCCGCTAACGCGTTCTTGCATCACATGGTGCGTAATATCGTGGGGTGCCTCGTATATGCAGGAAAAGGGAGCTACGCGCCGCCAAGGGTCGGTGAAGTGCTGGCAAGCCGCAACCGTGCGCTTGCCGCCCCCACCTTCGACCCGGCCGGTTTGTATCTCGCGCACGTCAGCTATGATGCGAAATGGCGCCTGCCGCTGCCAGCGCGTCGAGCGTGGTTCGAAGAGGATCGAAGGGACATATTGTGACAGCAGTCAAAATTTGCGGCATCACACGCCACGCTGATGCGGCGGCGGCGGCGCGTTTCGGTGCGCAGGCGGTCGGATTTATTTTCTACGCAAAAAGTCCGCGCAATGTTACGGCTGCTTCAGCTCGAGAAATTGTGAATGCGCTGCCGCCGTTTATCACCGCAGTCGGCTTGTTTGTTAATCCAAGCAACCGCGAAGTGGAGGATGTTCTACGCGATGTACGGCTCGATCTGCTGCAGTTTCATGGCGAAGAGACGCCCGATTTTTGTGGTCGGTTTGCACTGCCTTATCTCAAGGCAGCGCGCGTCAAAGCGGGGCTCGATTTGATACAATACTCGCACCGATATGAGGGCGCGCGCGGGTTGGTGCTCGACGCGTTTGTTGACGGCGCGCACGGCGGTACTGGCATATCGTTCGACTGGAGTCTGATACCGTCGAACCTGAAGTTACCGGTTATTTTATCGGGTGGTCTTGATCCCGCCAATGTAGGTGATGCGGTACGCCGTGTCTCACCGTGGGCAGTCGATGTGAGTTCGGGCGTCGAGACGGGCCCCGGCATTAAAGACCCGCAAAAAATCGCGGCATTCATGAACGAGGTACGCAGTGCAGATGTACGACTTGCCTGACGAAACGGGTCACTTCGGCCAGTATGGCGGCGTGTTCGTGGCAGAAACTTTGATTGAGGCGCTCGATCAGCTGAAGGCTGAATACGAGCGTTATCGTCACGATCCGGCGTTCCGCGCAGAGTTTGAGTATGAACTAAAGCATTACGTTGGCCGGCCGAGCCCGGTTTATCACGCCAAGCGCTGGTCGGAGCATTTTGGCGGGGCTCAGGTCTACCTCAAACGCGAGGATCTCAACCATACGGGCGCGCATAAAATTAACAACACCGTTGGCCAGGCATTGCTGGCCAAACGCATGGGCAAGCCGCGCGTAATCGCTGAGACCGGTGCAGGCCAACATGGAGTCGCGACCGCGACCGTCGCCGCACGATATGGAATGAAGTGCGTTGTGTATATGGGGTCGGCGGACATCAAGCGGCAGGCGCAAAACGTTTATCGCATGAAGCTCCTTGGGGCGGAAGTCGTACCCGTTGAATCCGGCTCGAAGACGCTCAAAGACGCTTTGAATGAGGCGATGCGTGACTGGGTGACCAACGTCAGCGACACTTTTTACATAATCGGCACCGTCGCCGGCCCGCATCCGTATCCAATGATGGTGCGTGACTTTCAATCAGTGATTGGCATTGAAGCGCGGACGCAAATGCTGGAGATGGTTGGCCGCCAGCCTGACGCGGTGCTCGCATGCGTCGGTGGCGGCTCCAATGCGATGGGTCTTTTTTACCCGTACATCACGGACGAGAAAGTCCGGCTGGTCGGCGTCGAGGCCGCAGGCCATGGACTCGAAACCGGCAAGCATGCAGCGACGCTGTGCGCAGGCAGGCCTGGCGTCTTGCACGGCAATCGAACATATTTGATGCAGGACGACAACGGCCAGATCATCGAGACGCATTCAATTTCGGCAGGGCTGGATTATCCCGGCGTCGGCCCCGAACACTCATGGTTAAAAGACTGTGGGCGTGCCGAATACGTGGCGGTAACCGACGATGAAGCACTCGCCGCGTTTCATGACTTATGCAGGCTCGAAGGCATTATCCCTGCGCTTGAATCGAGTCATGCACTTGCGTATGCGGCGAAGATGGCGCCGCGCATGAAGGCTGACCAGATTCTTCTCGTAAATTTGTCGGGGCGCGGTGATAAGGATATGCATACAGTGGCCGAGAAATCCGGCCTGAAATTTTAGCCGCGATGTCGAGAATCGCCACTACCTTCGCCGCATTAAAGCAGAGCAACCGCAAGGCACTGATCCCCTTTATCACGGCCGGAGATCCCGAGCCTGCGCTCGCAGTCCCGCTCATGCACGCGCTGGCGAACGCGGGCGCCGACGTGATTGAACTCGGCGTTCCGTTTTCGGACCCGATGGCCGATGGGCCGACGATCCAGCGCGCCAGCGAACGCGCGTTAAAGCAGGGTGTCTCGCTAAGGACTGTGCTTGGTTTCGTCACCGAGTTCCGCGAGACCAACGGCGCGACACCGGTCGTGCTCATGGGCTATGCGAATCCGATCGAGGCGATGGGTTACGAAGAATTTGCAGATGCCGCACTTTCCGCCGGTGTTGACGGCGTGCTGGTCGTCGATTACCCGCCGCAGGAAGCCGCGCGATTCGCTGGATTGCTTGATCAGCGCAAAATCGATGCGATTTTTCTGCTGTCGCCGACCTCCACCGAATTGCGCATCAAGGAAGTTGCGCGCTACGCGCGGGGCTACGTTTATTACGTTTCACTGCGCGGCGTCACCGGGGCGGCAAACCTCGACGTCGCAGATGTGGCAAAAAAACTTCCCGACATCCGCGCGCATATCCAGCTGCCCATCGGCGTTGGTTTCGGAATACGCGATGCGCAGACTGCGCGCGCCGTTGCCGAGATCGCCGATGCGGTCGTCATCGGCAGCCGGCTGGTGCAGGAAATCGAATCAAGTTCGCGCGAAGACGTACTGGACAATGTCTCCAGACTGGTTCGCGACATTCGCAGTGCCCTCGACCGCCGATAGAAAATGAAAACAGTGGTTGGCGCCCACTAAGAAGTGTTGCAGCAGAGGCAGCCTTTGATTCATGCACGCAGAGCTGTCTTGAGAGGATGACGCCATGAGTTGGTTGAAAAAGCTGTTGCCGCCAAAGATAAATCGCGACGGCGGCAGCCCCAAGAAAAACGTCCCGGAGGGCCTGTGGAGCAAGTGCGACACTTGCGAAGCGGTGCTCTATCGCACAGATCTCGAAAAAAACCTCTACGTTTGTCCCAAGTGCAATCATCACAATCGGCTGTCGGCGCGCGAGCGTCTCGATTCGCTGCTCGATTCGGAGGGCCGTTTCGAAATCGGCTATGAAGTCCTGCCGATCGACACGTTAAAGTTTAAAGATAGCCGGCGCTATACCGAACGGTTGGACCAGGCGCGCAAGGACACCGAGGAAGACGACGCGCTGATCGTCATGCAAGGCAGCATCAAGACGATCCCGCTCGTCGTCGCGGCGTTCGAATTCAAGTTTCTCGGTGGCTCGATGGGCTCGGTGGTGGGCGAGCGGTTCGTGCGCGGCGTGCAGGTATGCCTGGAGCAGAAGCTGCCCTTCGTGTGCTTTACGGCAAGCGGCGGCGCGCGTATGCAGGAAGGACTTTTGTCATTGATGCAAATGGCCAAAACGTGCGCGGCGCTAACCCAACTCGGCGCCGAGAAGCTGCCCTTTGTGTCGGTATTGACCGACCCTACGATGGGCGGCGTGTCGGCGAGCTTTGCGATGATCGGCGACGTTGTTTTTGCAGAACCGAACGCGCTGATCGGATTTGCCGGACCGCGTGTAATCGAGCAGACCGTGCGCGAAACGTTGCCCGAAGGTTTTCAGCGCTCGGAATTTTTGCTGCAGCATGGCGCGATCGATTTAATCGTCGACCGGCGCGAAATGCGCGACAAGCTCGCGAGTGTAATCACGCTGCTGCTCAAGCTGCCCGCGGCAGCCTGACGAACGGTCACTGCAGCCGCATCTGCCGTGAGTAAGTCTGCGCCGTCGACGCTTAAGGAGTGGCTCGCATATCTCGAGCAGTTGCATCCCACGGCGATCGCGATGGGTCTCGAACGCGTGTCCCAGGTTGCGCGTTCCCTTGCAATCGGGCCGGACTTTGCGATCATTACCGTCGGCGGCACCAACGGCAAGGGCTCGTGCTGCGCGATGCTCGAAGCCATTTTGTTGCAGGCAGGCTATCGCGTCGGCTGCTATACCTCGCCGCATCTGATGCGCTACAACGAACGCGTGCACATAGACGGGCGTGAAGTGAGCGACGAGGTTCTGTGCCAGGCGTTTGCGCGCATTGACGGTGTGCGCGGGGATACCACGCTGACTTATTTCGAGTTCGGAACACTGGCCGCGATGGTGGCGTTTGCCGCGGCCGGCGTCGACGTGGCGATACTCGAAGTTGGATTAGGAGGCAGGCTCGATGCGGTGAACGCGTTCGATGCCGATTGCGCGCTCATCGCAAGCGTTGATCTCGATCATCAAGACTATCTTGGCGACACGCGCGAGGCGATCGGATACGAAAAAGCCGGCATTTTCCGGGCGGGGCGGCCGGCAGTGTGCGCTGACGCAGAGCCACCGGTTTCTCTCGTCACTTACGCCCGTAAAATCGGCGCCGACCTGGCGGTTGTCGATCGTGACTTTGGTTATGTCGCCGAGCCGCAGCAATGGCGTTATTGGGGGGCAGGCGGCAAACGTTACGGCCTGCCGTATCCGGCCCTGCGCGGCACTTTTCAACTCGGTAATGCGGCAGCCTGCCTGACAGTGCTGGATAGCTTGCGTGCACGTTTGCCGGTGACCGCGCAAAATTTTCGCAGCGGCCTGTTGCACGCAGAGGTGGCGGGGCGCTTTCAGGTGCTGCCAGGAAGGCCGCTCGTAATTCTGGATGTCGCGCACAATCCCCATGCGGCGCGGGCGTTGGCAGCCAACCTAAGCAGTATGCCGGCCGGCGGCCGCACACTCGCCGTATTCGCGATGCTGAACGATAAAGATGTCGGAGGGGTGGTCAGTGCGGTCAAGGCGCATATCGCGCAGTGGTTTGTCGCCGGGACGGTCGGCGCACGCGCAACCAGTTCCGAATACATGGCCGGCGAACTTGCGCGTGCGGGGGTGAATGTGCCGATTGCGCAATTCGCAGAGGTCGGCCTGGCATGGCACGCCGCCTGTAAATCGGCGTCTGATAATGATAAAATTATTGTTTTCGGATCCTTTCTTACAGTTGCTGCGGTGATGAGTGAACGACAACGTAAGACCTAGGTCCCGGCCCCCATGCCCAAATCGATAAGCGACGAAGAACTGCAGCTCCGGAAACGCGCGCGCCGCCGACTGGTCGGCGCGATTGCTCTGGTGACGATCGTCGCAGTGTTTCTGCCAATGGTGCTTGATCATGAGCCGAAACCGGTGAGCCAGGATGTCAGCATAAAAATCCCGTCGCCTGATGCCGGCGTATTCACGTCGAAAATCACGCCGGTCGCACCACTTCAAAAATCCTCGCCAGCCGTTAAGTCTGATTTGCCAGCTCCGTCCGAGCGACCCGCCGACGGCGTTGGTGCGAGAATCGATGCGCCTAAAACTGCAACGGCTGTTCCCGCGGCCAAACCGGCCAATGATGCCCCTGCAGCATCAAACGATACTGAAGCATCGCCTCCGCTGAAGACGGCGCCAGACAAGGGGTTGACGAAAACACCCGCGGATAAACCCAAAGTCGATAAAGAAATATCGGCTGATAAATCCAAAATAAAAACGAATGCAAAAGGTGCCGCCGGATACGTGGTTCAACTCGCGGCACTCAACGATCCAGACAAGGCGAAGCAGATGCGCGATCAACTCACCGCGAGCGGAGTAAAGGCTTATACCGAAATAGTGCCGACCGCCAGGGGCAATGTAACGCGCGTGCGCGCGGGCCCGTTCGGATCGCGGGCCGATGCCGACAAGGCACGCGACAAGTTGAAGGCATTAGGGTTAAACGGCAACGTAATTCCGAAATGACCTGGATCGACTACGCAGTTATCGCCATTGTCGGCATCTCGATTCTGTTGAGCGTCATTCACGGTCTGGTCCGCGAGATATTGTCGCTGGCGTCATGGGTTGTCGCATTCGTGGTCGCGCAAATGTTTACTGCCGAAGCCGCCGCGTTACTGCCGCCGGCACTCACGAACCCCTCGTTGCGATTGTTGGCCGGCTTCCTTGCCGTTTTCCTAACGGTACTGGTGGTCATGATGTTGCTCGCGATGGCCATATCGCGTCTGGTCAAGTCCGTTGGACTCGGTTTCGCGGACAGAGCGCTGGGCGGAATATTCGGGCTTGCCCGCGGACTCACGATTGTCACCATCGCCGTGTTACTCGCCGGATTGACGGCATTGCCGCGGCAAGCGGCATGGCGCAATGCGATGTTGAGCG
Source organism: Betaproteobacteria bacterium (assembly GCA_025360445.1). Lineage (GTDB taxonomy): Bacteria > Pseudomonadota > Gammaproteobacteria > Burkholderiales > SG8-41 > PALSA-1004. The sequence goes on along the minus strand of JANYCE010000273.1, from coordinate 26,251 downwards.
AGCCGCTGGTAATTATCGCCAACTGGGTTAAAGTCTGGTTGCCCGACGACATGGCAAAGCACATCAACTACGGTTAGGGAATTTAATGTGCGGCATCTTAGGCGTTGTAGCGAAAAATTCGGTTAACCAAGTCCTCTACGACGGGCTCCTGGTGCTGCAGCATCGGGGCCAGGACGCCGCGGGAATCGTCACCGCTGAGGGCGCGACCTTTCACATGCACAAAGGCGGCGGCATGGTGCGCGACGTATTTCGCACGCGCAATATGCGGAGTTTGCTTGGCGCCTGCGGCATCGGCCACACGCGTTATCCGACTGCCGGCTCTGCATGGGCGGCCGCGGAATCGCAACCGTTCTACGTGAACTCACCGTTCGGCATTGTGCTCGGGCACAACGGCAATCTGACGAATACCGACCAGCTCAAAAGTGATCTGTTCCGCCAGGATTTGCGGCACGTCAATACGAATTCGGATTCCGAAGTGCTGCTCAATGTGCTGGCGCATGAGTTGCAGGAAGGCGCGTCGAATTACAAGCTCGACCCGGCGACGATATTCGCCGCGGTATCGGGCGTGCATCGTCGCTGCCGGGGCGCTTACGCCGTCGTGGCGATGATTGCCGGCTATGGGCTGCTCGCATTTCGGGACCCGTACGGAATTCGGCCGCTGGTCTACGGCAAGCTGGAAACCGAGCATGGAACCGAATATCTCGTATCTTCAGAATCGGTCGCGCTTGACGCACTGGGTTTTGAGCTGGTGCGTGACATTGCGCCGGGTGAAGCAATTTTTATCGACGAGGACGGCCATTTTTATTCGCAGCAATGCGCACTGAATTCGTCGCTTAATCCGTGCATTTTTGAATACGTATATCTCGCGCGGCCGGATTCGGTGATGGACGGTATTTCCGTATATGAGACGCGGCTGCGCATGGGCGAGAGCCTCGCCGACAAAATCAAGAGCGAGTATGCGCAACTTCAGATCGACGTCGTGATCCCGATTCCGGATTCGAGCCGGCCCGCTGCGATGCAGTTAGCCAACCGCCTCAATCTGCCGTACCGCGAAGGTTTCATAAAGAACCGATACATAGGACGGACCTTTATCATGCCGGGGCAGGGTATCCGAAAAAAATCGGTGCGCCAGAAACTCAATGCTATCGGTATGGAATTTAAAGGAAAGAATGTGATGCTGGTCGACGACTCGATTGTGCGCGGCACGACCAGTCGTGAAATAGTGCAAATGGCGCGTGAAGCTGGCGCCCGCAAGGTATTTTTTGCGTCGGCGGCCCCGCCTGTGCGGTTTGCAAACGTGTATGGCATCGACATGCCGACGCGCGACGAATTAATTGCGACTGGTCGCAGCGACGAGGAAATAGCGCGCGAGATCGGCGCCGACCATCTCATTTATCAGGATTTGTCGGCGCTGATCGACGATGTTCGGTCGGTTAATCCGAAGGTGATTACCTTTGAAGACTCATGCTTCAGCGGCAATTACGTCACAGGCGATGTAACACAGGCGTACCTCGACGGCGTCGAAGCGCAGCGCCGTGAGAGCGACAAGCAGGCTGCATTTGCCGCTTCACAACTAGATCTAAATCTCGAAGTTGTCGATTAAGACCTTTCGCGAATTTGACAAGTAAACGACGGGCGGGAAGCTTTCCATTTGCGCCGATTTGAGATCAGCTTGCGGGCGCCGCCGGTGAAAGCCGAACGACAAATAAATACGGCTAAAGCGAGCCAGAGCCCGGTCTGCGCAAGCTGATCGGGTTTTTTTGTTGAAAGAACGCGCCATGAAGAACGGCTTCACCACGAAGATTCTGCACTCTGATCTAGATTCGCCCATCGAACACTTTGCCGTACACAAGCCGATGCATTCTTCGGTTGCATACGGGTATGCAGACGCCCGCGACCTCGCAAAAGTGTTCAAGGGAGAGTTGCCCGGCTATGTGTACGGCCGCCAAGGTAACCCTACCACGGCCGCGCTCGAAGCGAAAATCAGCAAAATGGAGGACGGCATCGCCACGGCGTGCTTCAGCACTGGCATGGCTGCGATTGCCGCTGTTTTTATCGCATTGCTGCGCGCGGGCGATCACGTCGTGTCCAGCTCGTTTTTGTTTGGCAACACCAACAGCCTGTTTGGGACCCTTAACACACTGGGTTGTGAAATAAGCTTTGTCGACCCGACGGACGTCGCCAATGTGGCCGGCGCTATTCGCCCCAACACCCGCCTCGTGTTTGTGGAGACCATTGCGAATCCGCGCACCCAGATCGCCGATCTGACACGCATCGGCGAGTTGTGCGCTGCGCGCGGCGTGCTCTACGTCGTCGATAATACGATGACGACTCCGTATTCGTATTTGCCCAAGCGCGACAGAGCAGGACTTATCATCAACTCACTGACGAAATACATCGGCGGGCATGGCAATGCGCTGGGCGGCGCGGTGACCGATACCGGCCTGTTTGACTGGACGCGCTTTCCCGGCATATACGAGAATTACAAAAACGCCCAGCCCGCGCTTTGGGGAATACTGCAGATACGTAAGAAAGGGTTGCGCGATATCGGCAGCACGCTCGCGGCGGAACCTGCGCACCGGATTGCCACTGGCGCTGAAACACTCGCATTGCGCATGGAAAAGGCGTCGGACAATGCCTTCCAGCTCGCGCGTTTTTTGGCAGACCACCCAAAAGTAAGAAAAGTGTATTACCCGGGCCTTGACGATCATCCTCAGCACCGGTTAGCCACCGAACTGTTTAAAACTTACGGCGCGCTCATGAGCGTTGATCTCGCTGATGGCATCGACTGTTTCGATTTTCTCAACCGGCTAAAACTCGTGATCTCATCCAGCCACCTTGGCGACAACCGGACGCTCGCGATTCCGATCGCGCACACGATTTACTGGGAGATGGGGGCGCAGCGCCGGGCCGAGATGGGCATCGCCGATTCGTTGATCCGGTTATCAATCGGTATCGAGGACTTCGATGACCTGCTGGAGGATTTCAAGCAGGCGTTGGGTTGACTAACGCCGCGCCCGTTAACACGCACAAGGTTTCGGGAATGCCTGCGCAGCATCGGAGTAGATTTGTTGACGATTACACGGCCGAACCGGAGCGCGGGTTGGCGTGACACATCACTAGGCCGACGCAAGATTCACAACGTGGCAGCCGGCAGGTTCACACCGTAAATAGCTCCCGTTCGCATACCAGTCGGCCAGCACCCAGCGCTCGCAAACGTGCCCGTCGATTACATGCCGATGCAGTGCGGGCCGGTGGGTGTGGCCATGGATCAAGCGCGGATAGTGATGTTCGCGCAATACTGATTCGACGGTCGCCGCCGTCACGTCCATGATGGACTCCGATTTAAGTTGTTTCTCTTCGACGTTTTCAGTGCGCAGACCGGCGATGATCCGCTTGCGTTCGGCAAGCGGCAGTGCGAGAAAATGCTGCTGGTAGCGAGGATCGCGAACTTTGATGCGAAATTTCTGATAGCCGAGATCGTCTGAACATAAGGTGTCGCCATGCATCAGCAGGGTCGGCGTGCCGTAAAAGTCGCCCAGCGTTGGGTCTGGTAGAAGCGTGGCGTGGCACGCGTGGCTGAAGCGTTCGCCGATCAGAAAATCGCGGTTGCCGTGCATCAGGTATAGCTTGACGCCGCCAGCCGCCAATGCGCCCAGCGCATTGAGGACTGACGCATTGAATGGATCATCGTCATCGTCGCCCGCCCAATATTCGAACAGGTCGCCAAGTATGTACAACGCTTCAGCGCGCGCCGCAGGGCCGCGCAGGAATTCGAAAAAAATTCGATTGATTTCGGGCCGGCTTGCGCAAAGATGCAGGTCCGAAACCATAAGGCTATGAGACATAGGATTGAGATTGCGGATCGAGGATTGAGGGGTAATGCCTGCTCGATCCCCAATCCCTGATCCGGCCTTTAAACCGCCTCAGCTTTTTCGATGATCACATCCTCGAGCGGTACGTTCTGATGGCCGGCCGGATTGCCGGTCTTGACGCCCTTTATTTGGTCGACGACATCGGTGCCTTCGATTACCTTGCCGAACACGCAATATCCCCAGCCCTGCGCGTTGGGCCCTGTGTGATTGAGAAAGTCATTGTCCGCGATGTTGATAAAAAACTGCGCGGTCGCTGAATGCGGGTCAGACGTGCGCGCCATCGCGACGGTGTACTTGTTATTTTTGAGCTGGTTGTCAGCCTCGTTTTTAATCTGGGCGCCCGTCGGCTTTTGCTTCATCCCGGGCTCGAAACCGCCACCCTGAATCATGAAGCCGTCGATCACGCGATGAAATATCGTATTGCTAAAGTGGCCGCTTTTGACGTAAGCGAGAAAATTTTCGACGGTGGCCGGTGCTTTGGACGCGTCGAGTTCAAGCGTGATTACGCCGTGATTGGTGTGCAGTTTGACCATGATGCTTCCTTTATTTGGCGGCAGGCTTGTCGCCGCCGATAATTTTTGCGTCTTCGATAACGACCTGTTTGCGCGGCACGTCAGACTGAAAAGGCCCCATAGCGCCGGTCTCTAGCGCGGCAATTTTGTTGACGACGTCCATGCCCTTGGTCACTTTTCCGAACACCGTGTAACCCCAACCCTGCGGCGTCGGCGCGGTGTGATTGAGGAAATCATTGTTTTTGTGATTAATGAAAAATTGCGCCGTTGCGGAATTTGGCTCGGACGTGCGCGCCATTGCGACTGTGCCAAGTTCGTTTTTAAGCCCGTTATTGGCCTCGTTCGGCACTTGCGCGCGGGTTTTCTTCTGGGCGAAGTCCGAGGTGAAGCCGCCGCCCTGAACCATAAAGCCATTAATTACGCGATGGAAAATCGTGCCTTTAAAAAAACCATCTTTTACGTATTGCAGAAAGTTTTCAACCGTCTTCGGCGCTTTGTCGGGATACAGCTCAAGCGTAATTGTCCCCATATTAGTTTTGAGTTCCACCTCCGGATTAGCCGCGGCGACGGCGTGACTGAACATGAGTAACGTGACGGCGAACAGTGTGCGAATTTTCATTTATTTGGTCTCATTGAAAAATAAAAAAAGTTAGTCGCGAAGCGATTAAAAGATTGAGGACGATTCGATTGCGAAGTAAGGGGGAGGGCGTTTTCCCAAGCGGCAAAATCTTGCTGCGGGAGGTTAATAGCGGACGGTATTTGCCGCCAAATTTACCTAAGCAGTGTGGCAGGCGCGGTCACTGCCGGGAGCGCGGATCCTGTCGGGGCATCGGATTTCGCAGTCGCAGGTTTTGGCGTTGCACGCGTGCCGCCCGAAAGCAGTTCCTTGCTCATTGTGAGTTTCGATTGCACGGCCTTATTGCTTTTGTCGAGCTGCGAGGCCTTTTCATACGACTGCGAGGCCATCTTGGCATAAACGTCGCCCAGATTTTCGTGCGCGGTCGCATAACTTGGGTGCGTGAGGATTGAAAGTTCGAGCGCAGCGCGCGCCTTGTCGTATTGACCTTGCGACGCGTAAAGCACGGCAAGATTGTTATATGGCTCCGGCAATTCTGGGTACTCTTCTGTGAGGCCAGTGAAAACGGCAATCGCTTCGGCCGGTTTATTTTGTTCGGTGAGAATCAAGCCTTTCAAAAAACGGCCGCGCGCATCCTGCGGACTGCCTTTCAAAAAGATATCTACTCGCTGGAGAGCTTGCGCCGTCTGGCCTGCGCGAAACAAGCTACCCGCTTCAGCGTAATCATCCGTTTGTGCGCCGGCGATCGGGGCTATCGCAAAACTGCCGAGCAAAATTGCGGTAAGGATCAGCCGGCGCGTCGCGAGCGTGCAATTCATTGTGCTATACTTTTTATAAGAATTAAGGGTCTTAGTACATTGATTTAACTGATTGTACCAAGAACCCCAGCCAATATAAAGACGGCCTTTCCCGTCACCTTCACCGAGCACGCTAAAGTGCGTTCTGACCAATTCTCGTGTCGAACCTGCCGGGTCCCCTTAGGGTTGCAGTTAACAGGAAATAAATGATGGTATTTCTCTCGCCGGTCTCGTCCTATGCTTAAGCTCTATAACACGCTCAGCCGCGACAAGCAGGTGTTCACGCCCATCGTTCCAGGCGAGGCGCGGATTTATGTCTGCGGGATGACAGTTTATGATTATTGCCATCTCGGACATGCGCGCGTGATGGTGGTGTTCGACGTGATCACACGCTGGCTGCGCGCGTCGGGACTCAAGGTAACTTATGTGCGCAACATCACCGACATCGACGACAAAATTATCAAGCGCGCCGCCGAAAACCACGAGTCGACGCAGGCGTTGACGACGCGCTTCATCGCGGCGATGGATGAAGACGCGATGGCGCTTGGCGTCATCAAGCCCGACTACGAGCCGCGGGCAACCGATTACATCACCGAGATGCAGGACATCATTCAGTTGCTCGAAGCGAAAGGTCTTGCTTATGTGGCGGCGGACCGGGACGTCAATTATTCCGTGCGCGATTTTCCCGGCTACGGCAAGCTGTCCGGCAAGTCGCTCGACGATTTGAATGCCGGCGAGCGTGTCGAGATAGCGCAGGCGAAGCGTGACCCGCTCGACTTCGTGCTGTGGAAGCATTCGAAGCCCGGGGAGCCAGCGTGGCCCAGCCCGTGGGGCGAAGGGCGTCCGGGCTGGCACATCGAATGTTCGGCGATGTCGAGTAAATTGCTCGGGAGGCATTTCGATATCCACGGTGGCGGGCAGGATTTGCAGTTTCCGCATCACGAGAATGAGATCGCGCAGTCCGAGGGCGCATTCGACGGCAGCGACGTGAAACCGTTCGTCAACTACTGGCTGCACAACGGGTTCGTGCGCATCGACAACGAAAAGATGTCGAAGTCGCTCGGCAACTTTTTTACCGTGCGCGAGATCCTGGCGAAATATGATGCCGAAGTCGTGCGCTTCTTTATTTTGCGCGCGCATTACCGCAGCCCGCTCAATTATTCGGATCAACACCTCGACGACGCGCGTCAGGCGCTGTCGCGCCTGTACACAGCGTTGAAAACGTATGATGTACCGGTGGGCGCGATCGACTGGAGCAATCCGGCCGCCGCGCGATTTCGAGATGCGATGGATGATGACTTCAATACACCCGAAGCGGTTGCGATCCTGTTTGAGCTTGCCGCCGAGATTAACCGCAACCAATCGCCCGCGGCCGCCGCACTTCTTAAATCTCTGGGCGGTTTGCTGGGCCTGCTGCAACGTGCCCCGGTTGAATTTTTGCAAGGCGCGCCAGGTTCAGACGAGTGGACACCGGCCCGCATTGAGGAACAGATTGTCGCGCGCGCCACCGCGAAGCAGACCAAGAATTACACTGAGGCCGACCGCATTCGCAAGGATTTGCTTGCCGCCGGCATCGTGTTGGAAGACGGGCCCAAGGGCACACTCTGGCGTCGTGGTTAGTCGTCCGGCGATTCAAGCAATGGCTTTTTACACTAAAACGACCCGCCATCATCCGCAACAGCGCGGCAAGCCGGCACGGGATTTATTTTCGGGGCCACCCCGTGCTGCGGAGATGCTCTTCGGCGAGTGAGGTTCCCACTTCCTGGCAGTTATCTGCGCAAAACAATTTTCTAAGCTTGTCTTGTGCACCAGCTAATCCACATTTCACGAAAAGCGCGCTCGAGATTTAGCGCGCAGGCGCGACCGTCCGCATTGGGTGAGCGCGCCATCATGCCCCGCAGATTCGCGCGAAGAATGGCAAGTTGCGGCAGGTTCTGGGCAAGCCCAGCGGCAATATCGACATAGGCGTCTCCGGTTTGCGCGATGAGCTGCGGCAGGCCGACATTGTTCAGCATAGACACGTCCGCACGTGATGCGTGGCTGGTTCCCGCCAACACGACGACCGGCAAACCCATCCACAGCGAAAAACAGGTCGTCGTTGCGCCATGATATGGATACGTGTCGAGCGCGATGTCCACTTGGCCGTACGCGGCAAGGTAGACTTCAAAACTGAGCCGCGGCAGGATTTCCAATTGCTCCGCGCGAATGCCGCAACCCGTAAACATTGCGCGCATGTGCCGTTCTGCCGAGACACCGCTGACCGCCATCACGCGCAGGCGTGAGCCGGGCACCCGCTGCAGAATGCGCGACCATAGCGCGCTGATTGTCGGCGTAATTTTGAACGCACTGTGAAAAGTGCCGAACGTAACGCAGCGATTCGTCAGTGCAGGCAGCGGCTCGACCTCGGGTGTGCCGTCGGGCGGTCGCCAGGCCATGTAAATGCCAGGCAGGCGGACGAGCGTTTCGGAGTTCAGATGCTCAGTCAGGCCCGGCGGATCGCAATACGCATCCGTGATCCGGTAGTCCATGCTGGGCATGCCGGTGGTGCTTGGAAATCCGAGCCAGTTCACCTGGATCGGCGCGGGTTTGCGCGCAAAAGCGAGCAGGCGATTGTTTGTTGTGTGGCCGCTCAGATCGACCAGAATGTCAATTGCATCTTTGCGCACCAAATCGGCAAGTTCGGCGTGATCGAGATCGATCGTCTTGCGCCAGTGCGCGCCGTGCGCCTGCAAGCGCGCCGAATATTCGTCCGGCCGTGCGACATCCGCATACAGAACGATGTCGAGTTGCGCGCGGTCATGATGCTCGATTACCGATTCTAAAAAAAATGTGACAGCATGTTTGTGTATATACGGAGAGACGAATCCGACGCGCAGCCGGCGCGCCGGGTCTGCCAGGTTAGGGTGGGGCAGTGCCGATGTTTCGAGTGCACGGGCGTGGCGCGCTGCCCACGCCTGATGCTCACGAAAAGTGGCGGCGGGTTCCTGAGCATCGGAGTAACTCAACATGCGCAGCAGTGCGCTGTGTGCCGCGGGATTGTCAGGTTCTATTGCCAGCGATTCCCTGGCCGCGGTAATCGCTTCTTCCAGGCGCGCCTGCTCAAACAGGATCGTTGACTGCGTATATTTAAGCCCTGCATGACTCGAATCAAGGCGCAATCCGGCATCGCAGCACTCCTCCGCCTCGTCGTAGCGCGCGAGCGCTTTGAGCAAAGCTGCGAGCGTGTGCCATGCGGCAATACTGCGCGGCTGCTGCACGACGGCGCTGCGGTAACTCGCAAGCGCGCCGTCGAAATCGCCCGTGGTCGCAAGAACGCCGCCGAGTTGAATGTGCGCATCCGCGGATGGCGCAATGTCGATTGCAAGGCGTAATTGGCGGATGCCTTCGGACGTTTTACCTTGGGCGAAAAGCCCGGCCGCGAGCAACTTCAAGACGTCGACCTGATCAGGCGATAGCGCCAGCGCTACCTCGCACCGCGCGACGACTTCGGTGTTCAGCCCGCGCTGCCTTAGCAACATTGTTTGAGCGAGCCATGACTGATCGACTGCAGCGGCGCCTGACCGCGCACCGAACACGCGTTTTAACAAACTGCCGAGCATCCCGATTAATTACTTTATTCAGCGTTTGATCAGAATGGACTCGCGGTTGCCCAAAATTACATAGGGCAGAGCGCGGCTCGCGCAAAATTCGTCCCAGGCTTTTTTGGCGCCAGGACAAAATATCGAACCGTCGCAGATAATGACGCCGCCGCTGCTCATGCGCGGGAAAAAATATTCGAGAGCGGCGAGTGTTGGCTCATACAGTGTGACGTCGAGATGCACGAAGGCCCAACTGCGTTCCGGCAGCGTGGCGAACACTTGCGGAATCCACCCCGGACAAATGCTCACGCGCGGGAATTCGTTGAAGTAGCTGCGCACCAGTTCCGGCGATAGGTCAGCCTTGGCAACCGGGAAAAACGCCGCGCGCCGCGTTGCGCCGTCAGCGCCGCGCACCGGGATGTAATCGTGCTGTCCTGATTCACTGGTGCCGACGAAACTGTCGATTAAATACAGCTCGTCACCGGCGAATGCGGGCTCGCGGCTGCGCCATGCATGCGCAAGCAACAGCGCGGTGGCGCCGCGATAGGTGCCGCATTCGGCGCGCGCGCCGGGCAGTTCGAGCGTTGCGAAAAAATATTGCAGGAGGTCGCGGCGACTCTGAAAGCGATGGAATACATTAAAGGGCGTAACCGGCGTGCCGGTGTGCGCGAGGCAGCGGCGGTATAGGTCGACAAAATTCTCGCCGCCGACCTTGATGTCGCGAAACAGTATCTCAAGATGCTCGTCGACAGGTGCCGCCCCATGCAGGCGGTTGATGGCCGCTTCTGTTTCGAGTGGAAACTCGAGCCGGTCTGCTGCGCCCGCTGGTTGTTTTGGCTGCAACGCAGCGAACAGTTGCTTAAACGCCACGTTCAGGTCAGCGGTAGTCCGGCGTATCGCGCAAACGCCGGTCGCGTTTGCAGGCGCTCGTAATAAGCGGCGAGATCGGGCATGTTTTCGCGCTCGATATCCATCCGAAACCAACGATGGATCGAGACGCCCAGCGGAATATCGCCCATCGTGAAATCGGTGCCCGTCACAAACTTGCGGCCGGCCAGATGCGTATTCAGGATGGCCATACTTGCGGCCAGCCCTTTGCGCGAACTCTCGACGAGCGGCATATCGCGCTTCTCTAGCGGTGTGCGAACGAGATTCCAGAAGATCGGCCGCAGGTTTGGCCACACGGTGGTGGCGTTCCAGTCCATCCAGCGGTCCGCATCGGCACAGCTGTTGTCGTCAGCCGGACACACCGAACCCAGGCCGTGCTTGCGCGCGAGATAACGCACGATCGCCTGCGATTCCCACAGCACGAAGCCGTTGTCTTCGATCAACGGTATCAGCGCATTGGGGTTCTTCGCTTTGTATTCGGGCGTGTTGTTTACGCCGAACTGAAGGCCTGCGTCGATGCGCTCGAATGGAATGTCGAGTTCTCCACAGCACCACAATACTTTCTGCACGTTAATCGAATTCGTGCGACCCCAGATCTTAAGCATTGTTTTGTCCCGGCCGATCGATAGTTGACATGTGACGAGTGCGGTAGTCTAGCGTGCAAGGTAGAGGCGGGCAATGCATGCGCAAGCAGGCAAGGGCATGGCCCGTGTCGTCGCGCCGCCCGCGTGTTTGTTAATTAATGCGCGGCGATTTTCTCCACCCACACCAGTTCGCAAGCACCCGCTTCGGTGTCGTCGCGCGTGAGTGAGCTCTTCCAGCGCCAGCCGTCCGTTGCGCGCGCCTCGATCAAATAACCCGAGAACGTCACGCGCTGGCCCGTATGGAGTGATCGCAATGTGCGTTCCACCTCGGCGTTCGCCGGCACCATGTGCATGTTGGCGCTATTGAGTTCGATATCCCGGCGCGCGCTCGGGAATTCCTTTACATGCCAGTAATAGAAGCGGTTTGACTGCGTGATGGCCACCCTGTCCACCACCGCGTCGTTGCCATTGGCCCCCACCCGAGCGCGAGATCGACGGGCGCCAATTGCGACTCACGATCCATTGAGTAGTGCTCAGTGCGCAACACGCGCGCTTCAAAATTAAATTTTTCGAGCGGCGTGATTTGATAACCATAGGCGTTCCATGCGCGGTCCGCCGACCCCACGAATTCGGCCGCGGCTGCAACAGCGATTTTGGTTGCCGGCACCGCATGCGCGATTGAGCGGATCGGGCGGCGAGTGCAATCGACGCTTACGACGCAATTCGCAGCGAACTGCACTGTTTCGCACAGAAGAGGGGGGTTGCCCGGAGCACGTTGCCCGTCGCAGGCAAGATCAAATTTCAAGGCATGACCTCGCGCGCCAAACGCGAGACGGCCGGGTGCTAGGGAGTAATTCTTTTTGCGGAGAGCTGCGCGGGTGCCATCTCGGGGTGGACTAGACGCTACTCTGGTTAGGTGCGCGATGCGAACAGCATCGCGCGGCGTTAAGACGCCTGCGCAGTAACGTGCTGGTTAAACTTGGTGAAAAACTGTTCGGCAAGCTTTTTGGCGACCCCGTCAACGAGACGCGAGCCGACTTGCGCCAGCTTGCCGCCGATCGTCGCCTTAGCCACATAACCGAGCGTCGTGTTGTCGCCGGCAGGCGTGAGCGTTACGCGCGCTTCGCCCTTGGCAAAGCCGGCGACGCCGCCCTGGCCTTCGAAAATCAGCCTGTACGAGTTGGGCGCATCGACGTCGGTCAGCGTGATCTTGCTTTTGAATTTCGCGCTGACCGGCCCGACCTTCGCCAACACCGTGACATTAAACTCTGAGTCCGAAATTTTTTCCATAGTCTCGCAGCCGGGGATGCAGACTTTGAGCACTTCAGGGTCGCAAATTGCGTCCCAAGTCTGCTGCTGCGGTTTGGGTATGACTTGCTCGCCGATGATTTCCATGGTGGGCGCTATGTTACCTTGCCCGCGCCGCCAACGCGAGGGCAGTGCTGGTCAAACCCTGCCGGTCAAACCTTGCGGGCAGTCGTCGAAAGCAGTGATCCGCGCGCAAGTTTTTTTAACTCATGAGAGGCGGCCACTTGATGCTCGCGTACGAACGCTTCGTGATTTTTTTCGACGTCCGCCAGGCGATAGACGTAGTTAACCATCATGCCCGCCGATCGCTGCATTCCTACCCTCGAAGTGTCGGCAAGCCAATTCAGTTTTTCCAGGCGCGCGCCGTTGCCGAGGTGGAAGCGGGCAACAGGGTCAAGCGGCTCGTCGTTTTTTTTGACCTCGGTGAGATAGTACGCGCACAACCCCATCAAGGGCTCGCGCAGGCGTTCGGCAAGTTCGGGATTCGAAAACCAATTTGAATCCTTAAAGCAGGACAAATCGGGCACGCGCGCGCCATGACCGCGTTCAATATCGTGCAGCCAGGCGCGAAAGCCCGGTACGGGTGACAGCGTCGCAAATGTTTTTAAGCGCGGAAACTCGCGTCCCAGTTCATGCACCACCTGTTTGATTAGAAGGTTGCCGAACGAAATTCCGCGCAGGCCGTCCTGGCAGTTGGTGATCGAGTAAAAGATCGCGCAATCGGCGCGCGTCGGGTCGGCCTCGGGTGAGTTCGGGTCGAGCAGCGGAGCGACCGTCGTGCTGATGCGCTCGGTCAACGCCGCTTCGATAAAAATCAACGGTTCTTCGGGCAACGCGGGATGAAAAAACGCAAAGCAGCGGCGATCGCCCGCGAGCCGGCGATGCAAATCATTCCAGCCGGCAATTTCATGCACCGCCTCGTATTCGATCAGCTTTTCCAGAATCAGGGCAGGCGTGCGCCAGTCAATACGTTCGAGCCGTAAAAAGCCGCGATTAAACCAGGAGCCAAACAAATGCTCGAGATCGGCGTCGACCCCGATCCATTCGGGATTTGATTTAAGTTTGGTCAACAAACGGCGCCGCAGATCGACCAACGCGGCGGTCGCGCCGGGCGCCACGTTCATACGGCGAAAAAGTTTCTGCCGCGGCGATTCGACCGCCCGCTGCAGCGTTACCAGATTGGGCGGCGAGGGGTCGATGGCGTACGCCGCCGCCGCCGTCGCGATTGCCATCGGCGAGGGCGAGAAATCTTTCGCCAACAGGCTGATATATGGCTGCAACGCGTTAGCCGGCAGCGCGTCGTATGCAAGAAGCGCATCGCGCGCAAGCGCGGAACCCGACACTTCGCCGCGTTCTGACAGCAGCGCATGGCATAACGCTATGGCTTCGCGAGCCTTGCGCTCGGCCGACCGCGCACTGTCCACCGGAGCGGCAACGCTGCGCAGCAATCGCTTGAAGAACAATCGGGTGTTCATCGGGTCTAAACAGTAAGGATTTAGGGTTCTGCGCTGGCCTGGCGACTGCATTTAGCATTGCGCGTACGCAGCAATGAGCAAGCGGCGAGCCAAGTTGATGCTAGCCGAAGCATGTGACGTGTGCAACCGCACGGCGCTGGCTTGACCCCTCAAAGGTCGTGCACTACTCTAAGTGTCACACGGCTTATTTTCGCGGCGCGAATTGATATTGAAAGGTGTACATTGGACAGCGTTGATACGGAGGTTTTGAAAACGGCCGTCGCGTGGCTGGATGCATCGCACACTGCGACCCTCGCGACTGTTGTGCGCACGTGGGGATCGGCGCCGCGCCCGATCGGCGCGCTGCTCGTGATACGCGACGACGGGCACGTGATCGGATCGGTGTCGGGGGGGTGCGTAGAAGACGACTTGATTGAGCGCGTCAAGTCCAGCCAGGCAGCGCAGCGGGCCACGGGCGCCAAGCCGGAACTTGTCACCTACGGCGTGACCGCCGACCAGGCGGCGCGGTTTGGACTGCCATGCGGGGGCACCCTGCAACTTGTGCTGGAGCCGGTGACCGGGCAATCTCAATTGAAGGAATTACTTGCAACGATCGCGCGGCATGAACTGGTGGCGCGGCACCTTGACATGGAGACCGGTAAAGTCACACTCGAATCGGGCCACTGGGCCGACGTGCTCGAGTTCGACGGCAAAATGCTGAAAAGTATTCATGGGCCGCGTTGGCGGCTTTTAATTATCGGGGCGGGTCAGACGTCGCGCTTTCTTGCGCAAATGGCGCAGGCGCTCGATTACCAAGTGACAGTGTGCGATCCGCGGGAGGAATACGCTGACGAATGGAATGTGCCAGGCACGACACTGGTGCGTGAATATCCCGATGATGTCGTGCTGCAAATGAATCCCGACCCGCACCTGGCAGTGGTCGCCGTAACGCACGATCCCAAACTCGACGATGCGGCACTCACCGAAGCGTTAAAGTCGCCCGCGTTTTATATCGGTGCGCTCGGCTCGCGGCTCAACAACGAAAGGCGCCGCAAGCGCCTTGCCGACTTCGATCTTTCCGCTCAGGAAATATCGCGCCTGCACGGACCGGTCGGGTTGCGCATAGGGAGCAAGACGCCGGCTGAAATTGCGGTATCGATCGTGGCGGAGATCACGGCAGTGCGGCGCGGAGTGAGGCTCGAATCGATTGGCGCGCCGGCGCAGGCGGCCGCCGCAAACACCGATCCCCTCGCCTGCGGATCCTGAAATTGCGCCTGCCGGCGGCAAGCATGCGTGGCCGCCTGTTATCGGGTATTGCGCTTTTTCTGGTTGCCTCATCCGCTGTCCACGCAGCGGATGAGGCTGCGCTCGCCAACGGCGTCCTGCTTGTCGCCAAGCCTGAGCTGGTGGATCCTAACTTCCGTCAGACAGTTTTGCTCATCACACAACCGGTGCCGGGCGGAGGGCCGCTCGGCGTCGTGCTGAACCGGCCTACGAGTGCGCGTCTCTCCGAAGCCTGGCCGGCGGCCGGCACCGTGCCCGCGCCGTTTAATCACATCTATGCCGGTGGACCCGTTGCACGCAACCAGATCATATTTCTGGTGCACAGCGAAGCGCGCATCGAGAATAGTCTGCGCGTGCTCGACAACGTTTACTTAAGCGGGGACCCCCGGCTGTTAAAAAACATCATCGCGTCCGAGGTAAAAGTGATTTCGCTGCGCGCATATGCGGGTTACGCCGGATGGGCGCCGCGCCAGTTGCAGGCCGAAATAACGGCCGGCGGCTGGTACCTGTTGCCGGCGGATACGGATACGATCTTTAGCGCCGACGCCGCCAACCTTTGGCAAAATCTAATCAACAAGATTACGCTGCGAAGCGCCCGAGTCACGCCTTAGCAGGCGCCTGCAAACCCTGCCGCTTTACTGTTCAAAAAATTCGCGGACTTTGTCCATCCAGGATTTCGCGCGCGGATTGTGTTTGCCCGAGTCGTTCGCGTTGATGCTTTCAAGCTCGTTAAGCAGTTCGCGTTGTCGCGCCGTAAGATTGACCGGCGTTTCGACGACGACGCGGCACATGAGATCACCGTGCGTCGACGACCGCACGCCCTTGATCCCCTTACCGCGAAGGCGGAACACCTTGCCCGATTGCGTTTCCGCCGGAATTTTTATCTTGGCGTAGCCCTCAAGCGTCGGAATTTCGATCTCCCCGCCGAGCGCCGCGGTCGTAAAGCTAATCGGCATCTCGCAGTGAAGATCGTTGTGATCGCGCTGAAACACCGAGTGCGCTTTGAGATTAATCACGACATACAAATCGCCGGCCGGCCCGCCATTAACGCCGGCTTCGCCTTCTCCCGACAGACGGATGCGATCGCCTTCATCGACCCCGGACGGAATTTTAACGGACAGTGTTTTGTGCTCTTTCAAGCGCCCAGCGCCGCGACAGGTTGCGCAGGGTGTCTGCACAATTTTGCCGCCGCCGTGGCATTTCGGACACGTTTGCTGAATCGAAAAAAATCCCTGCTGCATGCGCACCTGCCCGTGCCCGTCGCAAGTCGTGCACTTGACCGGCTGCGTGCCCGGTTTCGCTCCGCTGCCCTTGCAGGTCTCGCACTCCTCGAGTGTCGGAATGCGAATTTTGGTTTCGGTCCCGCGCGCCGCGTCTTCGAGCCCGATTTCCAGGTTGTAGCGCAGGTCGGCACCGCGATACACATTCGAGCGGCCGCGGCCGCCGCCAAAAATATCGCCAAAAATATCACCAAACGCATCGGCGAATCCGCCCATCCCCGCGGTGCCGCCAGCCGCTGCCGGATCGACGCCCGCGTGACCGTACTGATCGTACGCTGCGCGCTTGGCGGGCTCCGAAAGAATCTCGTAAGCCTCTTTGGCCTCTTTGAACTGGCCCTCGGATTTCGGATTATCCGGATTGCGGTCCGGGTGGTGTTTCATCGCGAGCTTGCGATAGGACTTTTTGAGGTCCTCATCCGATGCATCGCGGTTGAGGCCCAGCACTTCGTAAAAATCTCTTTTAGCCATGGTTCTCGATCATGCGTAGGACGATAGGTGTTCGCATATGACGGTGAATGAAAAGCGCGTTTAAAACGGCGAAGGGGCGAGGCTCTTCGCCTCACCCCTCGTGCCAAACGCCTGGCGCATTTTACTTCTTGGCGTCTTTAACTTCCTCGTATTCAGCATCCACGACATTGCCGTCGTCTTTCTTCGCGCCCGCCTCGGCCTTGGCGTCACCGCCGCCTGCCGGTTGCTGGGCCGCCTGCTCCTTTGCATACATCTGCTCCGCGAGCTTGTGCGAGGCGGTTGCCAGTGCCTGCGATTTGGCGTCAATGGCTTCCTTGTTGTCGCTTTTAAGCGCTTCCTCGGCTTCCTTCAACGCCGTTTCAATTTTGGCTTTTTCATCGGCGGCAACCTTGTCGCCGTGTTCGGCCAGTGATTTTTTGACGGAATGCACGAGCGCATCGCACTGGTTGCGCGTGGTGATGAGCTCGATTGCTTTCTTGTCTTCCTCGGCGTGCGCTTCGGCGTCCTGCACCATGCGCTTGATCTCTTCCTCGTTCAATCCCGAACTTGCCTGGATCTTGATCTTGTTTTCCTTGCCCGTGGCTTTGTCCTTGGCCGACACGTGCAGGATGCCGTTCGCGTCGATGTCGAAGGTGACTTCGATCTGCGGCATGCCGCGCGGCGCCGTCGGCAGTTCGGTCAAGTTGAACTGGCCGAGGCTCTTATTGCCCGCTGCCATGTCACGTTCGCCCTGCAGCACGTGAATCGTCACGGCCGACTGATTGTCTTCGGCGGTCGAGAACACCTGCCCCGCCTTGGTTGGCACCGTCGTATTCTTCTGAATCAGCTTGGTCATCACGCCACCGAGCGTTTCAATGCCGAGCGACAGCGGCGTCACGTCGAGCAGCAACACGTCTTTCACGTCGCCTCTCAGTACGCCGCCCTGAATCGCCGCGCCGACTGCCACCGCTTCGTCTGGATTGACGTCTTTGCGCGGTTCACGGCCGAAAAATTCCTTGACCATCTCCTGTACCTTCGGCATGCGCGTCTGGCCCCCGACCAGGATAACGTCCGAAATATCCGAGAGCTTCACGCCCGCGTCTTTGACCGCGATTTCGCACGGCTTGATTGTGTTCTCGATCAACTCTTCAACGAGGCTCTCAAACTTGGCGCGCGTGATCTTGATGGCCAAGTGTTTCGGGCCCGACGCATCTGCCGTCACATACGGCAGGTTAACTTCAGTTTGCTGGCTCGAAGACAATTCGATCTTGGCTTTTTCCGCCGCGTCTTTCAGGCGCTGCAATGCGAGCATGTCTTTCCGCAGATCGATGCCCTGTTCTTTCTTGAACTCATCGCACAGGTAATCCATCAGGCGCTGATCGAAATCCTCGCCACCCAGGAATGTGTCGCCGTTAGTGGACAACACTTCGAACTGATGTTCGCCGTCGACCGCCGCGATTTCGATGATCGAAATATCGAACGTGCCGCCGCCCAAGTCATACACCGCGATTTTGCGGTCGCCTTCTTTCTTGTCCATGCCGAACGCGAGCGCCGCCGCGGTCGGCTCGTTGATGATGCGCTTGACGTCGAGGCCCGCGATGCGGCCGGCGTCCTTGGTCGCCTGACGTTGCGAGTCATTAAAGTAAGCAGGCACCGTGATCACAGCTTCGGTGACCGGTTCGCCGAGGTAATCCTCGGCCGTCTTTTTCATCTTGATCAGCACTTGGGCGGAGACTTCGGGCGGCGCAATTTTCTTGCCGCGCACTTCTACCCACGCGTCGTTATTTTCGGCCTTGATGATTCTGTACGGCATCAAGTCGATGTCCTTCTGGACTTCTTTTTCCTCGAACCGGCGGCCGATCAGCCGTTTGACCGCGTACAGGGTGTTTTTCGGATTGGTGACTGCCTGGCGCTTAGCTGACGCGCCAACCAGAATTTCGCCGTCTTCCGCATAGGCGACGATCGACGGCGTGGTGCGCGCGCCTTCCGAATTCTCGATGACCTTCGGCTGGCCGTTTTCCATGACGGACACGCACGAATTGGTCGTGCCCAGGTCGATCCCGATTATTTTAGACATGTCATTCCCTTTTTTTCCATAATATGTTTGCGCTGGCCGCCTACGAACGCGATGCTATTCCATGCACCTGATATGGGGATAATCCCACCACTTTCAACTTGCTGACCTGCGCGCCTCAACCTGCCTTCGCTTTCGCCACCGCCACCATCGCCGGCCGGATTACCCGGTCATTGAGCAAATAGCCTTTTTGAAATACCTGCACCACTGTATTTGGCTCGGCATCCGACTCAACCGTATTAATCGCCTGGTGGCGGTGCGGATCAAACTTCTGCTCGATCGGATGGATTTCGATGACGCGAAATTTTTCGAAGGCTGCGTTAAGTTGCTTCAAAGTAAGCTCAACGCCGCTTTTAAGACTCTCGGCAGTTACTTTGCCCGCAGTGAGCGCGGCTTCAAGGCTGTCCTTAACAGCCAACAACTCGGTGGAAAAATTTTCGATCGCATACTTGTGTGCGTTGGCAATATCGGCCTGCGAGCGTTTGCGAATATTGTCGGCATCAGCTTTGGCGCGAAGCCATGCGTCGTGATGCTCTTGCGCCGCGAGTTCAGCCTGCTTGAGCAGCGTCTCCGTCGACGGCATGCTATCCGGCGCGTTAATCTCGCCGCCGGTTTGCTCTTTTTCAGTGGATAGCCGATCGGTGGCCGTGGCGGGCGTGGTTGCTTGATGTTCGTCCTGCATTGCGTCCCCTCAATTTACCGTTCCTACCCTTATGGGGGCGCGCTGCAATCAATTCAAGTCCTCGCGAAAAGATGGCCCGTTTTTTTTATCTCGCTTCGGGTCTAATTCCCCGCCGCTTGCGGCGTTGGTTAGACTGGAGGGATAAGCGAATATATGCACAAAAGCCACACTGTAACGGTGCTGATGTATCACTTGGTATTTCCAGAGAAATATCGGCGAGCGGTAATAGATGCGGAAGTCGACGAGGATTTGAAGGATACGTGCCTAGAAATTGAAAAGCGCTAGGAGGTGAAAGTTTTGGAGATCGGGGCGGCTCGAGAACATGTGCATTTTTTGGTGCAAAGTGTTCCGCGGTACAGCGTGACATATCAGCAGGCCGCCAATTCCTGAAATCGCCGCGACCGCGCCTGCATCTGACCTGTTTTCACGGCGTGCTCGCCCCCAATGCCACGTTGCGTGCCGCGATCGTGCAGGGTGCGGGATTGATCCACAGCGGGTTCACGTCCCGCGATTGCGCGCGCTGCATGACGGATGCTGTCCGAATTCACGTAACGGATGAAAGGCTCCCTGAGCGGATAGACCTTGTTCATGCGACGCCGTAACTGCTCGACGCCTTCTTACGTGATCCTGCCGTTTGTGCTTTCCCGTGGTGCGGTCAATGGGCCCTCCTTAGGCTTGAGTGCTGCATGGTCTGGCCTGCATTATTCATGAACACTATGAAAATGCTCGACAGTGTGTCGTCCATCCATCGAGACTCGTGAAGAGTCCGGGCCAGGCCCGCGTGTCGCTTGATTCATCGCGGACCCCATCTATTTGATCGCCCCGTGCGCGCGCATCTGCTCGATTTCCGCAGCGCCAAACCCGAGCGATTGTAAAACCTCTTCAGTGTGCTCCCCGGGAGCGGGGGGCGCATGGCGGACCCCTGACAGAAAATCCGCGTCGAAGAGCCTGCCCGCCAATGCAACATTTTCTCCGGAGATCCCCACGTTCTGCAAAACGCCTGCATCGATGAGTGTCGGATCGGCGACGTACTCGGCGACGGTATTCACCGGTGAACAGGGGATGCCCGCTGCGGTCAGCGCATCCCGCACTGCCTGCCGTTTGCGACCGGCGACGGCCGAGCCCACAAGGTCGTTGACGGTTTTGCGGTTGGCGATGCGTAGCGCGAGCGTCGGCAACGGCAACCCGCCTTGTTCGTCTTTCAACGCCAGCGCTTCACATAGTCGCGCCCATAACCGGTCGTTGCCCGCGGCGATCAGCAGCGCCCCGTCTGCGCATTGGAAATTCTTGTACGGCACCAGCATTTCGTGGCCGCTGCCGAATCTCTGGGGCAGCACGTTCGCGAGCGAATAACCCGCGATCTGATAGTTGAGAAAGTTCGTCGCCGTGCGCAGCAACGCAGGCTCGACGTACTGGCTTTTGCCCGTGCGGTCGCGCTCGCGCAAGGCCGCGAGTATCGCGATGGTGGAGGCCATGCCGGTGCCGAGGTCGATGACGCTGACGCCGCAGCGCACGGGATCGCTGGCGTGCTCGCCCGTCACGCTCATGATGCCGGAGTAGGCTTGCAGCGACGCCTCGTATCCGGGCAAGTCCTCTCCCGCCGTACCTGCCGGGAAAGCGCGGATCGCGCAATGAATCAGCCGCGGGTTGATTTCGCGCAGGGCAGGCGGGCCCAGATCGAGCCGTTCGAGCGTGCCCGGACGAAAGTTCTCGATCAGCACATCGGCAGTTGCCAGCAGGCGCCGGAAAACCAGCAATCCATCAGGCGCGGCGAGGTCGATGACGACCCCGCGCTTCGAGTGATTTACGGCGGCGAAGGCGGCCGACACCCCGTTCTTTGCCGGCTTCCACGAGCGCACCTCATCGTGCTTCGTCGGATGCTCGACGCGGATCACGTCCGCCCCGAGATCGGCGAGCAGCGAACCGCAAAACGGGCCCGCCAACACGCGCGACGCATCGATGACCCGGATGCCGTGCAGCGGACCGCACCGGCCATTGTTCTCTGGTGGTTTAGCTGTGCTCACAGGCGTCCTTTCTAAGGTTCATTCACCGCTGAATCGCGGCGGCCGCCGCTCTGCAAATGCGGCGAGTCCTTCGGCGTAATCGTTCGAAGCGAGTACCCGCAACAACCCTTCGCGCTCGCGCTGCAATCCCTCCCGCAGCGGCAGGTCGAAGCCGGCGTAGACCAGACGCTTGATTTCCTGCAGTCCCAATGGCGAGCGCGAAGCCACGACGGCCGCCAGCGCACGTGCTCTCTCATCCAGCAGCGCGGCGGGCACCGCCGCATTCAGCAGTCCCATCTCCGCGGCGCGGATGGCTGTGATCGGTTCGCCGGTCAACATCAACTCGAGCGCGAGGGCGCTGCCGATCTGGCGGGGCAGGCGCTGGGTCGCCCCGGCGCCGGGGATCGCGCCGACGCGGGTCTCCGTCAATCCGATCATCGCGTCGCTGGCGGCGAGCCGCAAGTCGCAGGCGAGCGCAACCTCACAACCGCCGCCGAGCGCAAACCCGTTGATCACCGCTATCGTCGGCATCGGCGCACTCGCGAGCGCCTGAATGAAGGCATTGATCGCCGCATTGTGCGCGGCGCGTTGCGCCGCATCCATGCCACGCCGCTCCTTCAAGTCCGCGCCGGCACAGAACGCTTTGCCGGTGCCGCGAATCAGCAGTACCCGCGTATTTGCCGCGACGGCGTTCTTTAATGCTTCGTGCAGACTCTGACTCGTCGCGAGGTCGAGCGCGTTCATGCGTTCCGGCCGATTCAGCCTGATCTGCAGGACGCCTTCGGCTAGTGTTTCGACCACTACGTTGGCGCTCATGCGAGCAGCCTCATCAGCGAGTCGATGTCGGCGCAGTCGTCGAGCCGGGTGACTGCGTCGACGATCTGCAAGGCCTTGCTTTTCGGGACCGGTGTGGCTGCCGCTGAAGCGCAGTCCATGAACTTCCCGATCCGCTGCTCGAGCGTCATCGGATTGTCAGGGTGGCCGAGCGCGACACTGCACTCGGCGTTGAAGCGCTGCCCGTGCGTGGTGGTGATCTCGACGCGCGCGGGCTCGAAAGTGTGGCCGTCGAGGCTCGCATCATATTGCCAGCGCACCTTCGGCATCGCGGTCAGCACGACTTCGTCGGCAAGTTTGGGGTCGTGGTAGAGCGACAGCGGGATACCGCGGTGAAGTATCGCCGCCGCGACGGCGAAGTGCATATTGCCGGCGAGATCGATGTGGTTCGCGGGGATGCTCCCCAATGCGACCGGACGGCAGCGGTCAAGGTTTACCTGACCAACGTGCAGCATCACCCCGGCGATGTCGCCGAACGCGAGTTTCTGCGCGTGCATCAAATCGAGCACGGCGGTGAGCGTCGTGTGCAGGTGCCGTATGCATGGCCACGGTTTCAGCGACACGCGCTCGGTCTCGTAGCGCGTGCCGAGTCCATCCAGCAGTTCGCTGCGATCGTATTCGCCGCGAAAGAACGCACGATAGAAACCGTAAGGTCCGTCGAACACCTCGCCATCGCCGCGGATGCCCTGCATCGCGAGTTCCGCGGCGAGCACGCCGTTGCGGTAGGCGAGCCCGTCGCGTATCGAGCGCACGCTCGAGCCTTTGTGATGAAGGCTCGCCCACGTGCCGCTTACCTGCGGCAATGTGAGCCCCAGCGCGTGCAGGTGCTGCTCGGCGTTGGCCCCCATGATTTTTGCCGCCGCGGCGGTGGCCCCAAAGAGACCGATCACGGGGGCGCGGAACCACGGGTGGTCCCACATGCGGCCGCGTGTCGCAAGTCCGATGCGGCTGGAGAGGTCGTTCGCGAGCGCGACCGCGGTGATGATCTCCTTGCCCGAGACGCCGCCGATTTCCTCCGCGACCGCGAGCGCCGGCACGAGGCTGGCGGAGGAGGGATGCATCACCGCGCGGTCGTGCGTGTCGTCGAAATCGAATTGATGGATGGCCGCGCCGTTGGCGAGCACCGCGCTCGCGGGCGGGACCTTCATACCGGCCTGGCCGATGACGGTGCTGCTCGGCCGTCCGCCCCACTTCGCCGTCAGCGACCTGATCGCAATCACGTCTTCGCAGCCGGTACCCGCAAGCACGCACGCCAGCGTGTCAAGTATGGACGCCTTGGCCGCTTCCACGACGCCGCGCGGCAGATCCGCGTACTGCATGCGCGCGAGATGCGCGGCGATGATTTCCGATGCATCCGGTGCGCGCGGTTTTGCCACGTGCCCGGTCCCCGCTGTGTTGCTTATGTCGTGCACGCTGACAGTGCTCATTGCCCGCTCCTATTCGCCCTTGATTCCGGCTTCCCTGATTACTTTGCCCCACTTCGCCGTTTCTGCCCGGATCAGGAGATCGAACTCCTCCGGCCTACTCGCCATCACGTCGACGCCCTCTGCAACGAGACGCAAATCCATTTCGGGCTGCTTAAGGATTCCCGCGATTTTCGAGTGTAACAGCGCGACGATGTTCTTCGGCGTGCCGCCGGCAACCGAGACGCCATACCAGGTCGTCGCATCAAAATCCCGGTAGCCCGCCTCGGCGATTGTCGGTATCTCGGGGGCGGTGCGCGTGCGGATCTTGCTCGTGACGGCCAATGCGCGCAGCCTGCCCGCCTTGACGTGAGGGCCCAGCGATGAATAGGTGCCGAGCGTAAGATGAATCTGCCCGCCGATCACGTCCGTCATGGCGGGAGCGAGGCCCTTGTAAGGTATATGCACGATGTCGATTTTGGCCGCCGACTTGAACATCTCGACCATCAACTGCCCGCTGATCGTCGCGCCATAGGAGAATTGTCCCGGCTTCGCACTGGCAAGCGTCACCAGCTCCCTGATCGACGTGGCGGCGAACTGCGGATTGGAGACGATCACGAAAGGCAACGCGCCGATTTGAGTCACACCGGCCAGATCGCGTATGGCGTCGAATGGCAGCTTCGGGTACAGGCCCGGATTGATGGCGAGCGGCGCCGACGCGAGCAGCAGCGTGTGCCCGTCCGGACTGGACTTCGCGACCAGCTCGCTGCCGATCATCGTACCCGCGCCGGGCCGGTTGTCGACGATGACGCGCTGGCCCAATTGATTCCCCAACTGCTCGCCGATCAGACGCGCGAGCAGATCGTTGAGCGCACCCGGGGTAAACGGCACAACGAACCGGATGGGCCTGTTCGGGTAGCCAGGCGCTACGGCCACCCGTTCTGCAGCAATCGCGCTGCTGAACGCGCAGAGTGCGGTCAGTAACACTGAAAATCTAAATCGCTGGACAAGCACTATGGTTAGCATAAGGCTACTCGGCTACTCCGCACGGGCCCCGGCACGCTTGACGACGCCCGCCCATTTGCCGACTTCGCTCTTGATGAAGCCGGCAAACTGCTCCGGCGTCGCTGCCATAGCGTAGGCGCCGATTTCCGTGAGTGCGGGCGTGAGTTCCTTCATCGCCTGCGCCGTTTGCGCGTTGAGTTGCAGGACGATCTCGCGCGGTGTTCCTGCGGGCGCCACAATGCCGTTCCACACGATCGCTTCGTAGTTCTTGACGCCGGCTTCCTGCATCGTCGGCAGTTCCGGCATGCTGGGTAAGCGCTGCTGGGACGTTAAGGCCAGCGGCCGCAGCTTGCCGATTTTCGCGTTGGCCGCGACCTGCGACGCGTTGAAGACGAACTGCATCTGGACGTGTCCGCCGAGGAGGCCGATCATGGCGGGGCCGGAACCCTGATACGGCACCTGCAGGATGTCGATCTGCGCCAGGGTTTTGAACAGCTCGGATGCGAGGTGCGTCGCGCTGCCATTGCCTGCCGATGCATACGCAATTTCGCCGGGGCGCGCCTTCGCCAGTGCAATGAATTCTTTTACGGTCTTCGGCGGCAGCGAGGGATGTATGCTCAGGATGCTCGGTATGGCGCAGACCGGGCTCACCGCGGCAAAGTCTTCGACGAGACTGAACGGCAGGTTCGCATACAGGCTGACATTGACCGCCGCTGTACTGGTTATATAAAGCAGCGTATAGCCGTCGGGCGCTGAGCGCGCGACGAGCTGGCTGGCGATGTTGCCTGCCGCCCCGCTGCGATTTTCCACCACGAACGACTGGCCCACCTTTTCGGTCAGTTTTCTCGCGAGGAGCCGCGCCACCACGTCGGTGCTGCCGCCCGGTGCAAATCCGAGCACCAGCCGCACCGGCTTGACCGGATACGCCTGGGCAATGACGGTCTGACTCGATAGAACCGCGAAGAGACCAGTCACGGCACCGCACCAATTGGACTTCATGCCGTCACCGGTCTATGGGGCTGGTACCCGCCTTGGCAATCCGTTCCTGATGCTCTTTGGGCAGCAACGCCTCGACCTCGAAAGTCGCCGGCACCAACTCGTTCCACTGATTCACGAGCTTGTGCAGTGTTGCGAGTGCAGACGTCGAATACGATGACGGCGCCGCGCCCGAGCTTGGTATAAACGTGTTTCGCAGTACCGTTCGCGATAAGCGCGTTGATCCAGTCCCACCATCGCCGCTGTCCTGCCCGCACGTCCGTCGGTTTGCCGGCTGCCGGCGTGCTGATTACCAGAAAATGCATGCTGCCTCCCAAAGGGTTATTCGGATCTCGCTGGATGAAGTGAAGTGAAGGGCAGCGCTCGCACTTAAGTTGCGGTGGCCCGATGCGCCAACGCAAGTTCCGCGGCAATCGCGGCGAGGCGTTTGTCATGCGTCCACAGGCGTGTCGGGGTTGCAATCGCGGTCGCGGCCAGCAAGTGCGCATCGATGTAACCAATGCCGCGGCCCATCAAGGCGCGTTGTTCAATCAAAAACAGCGCCTCATCATCATCCGCAACCGGCACGACAGGCAGCGCGCGCAGGAGTGACAGCACTGTTTCGCGCGACTTGAGATTGCCGCAGGCAAGTTCGCCGATTACGAACGGATGCGTTGCAACCTGACCCGCG
>JANYCE010000251.1 GCA_025360445.1 Betaproteobacteria bacterium | reverse complement strand
TGACTCAAACACCGCCAGCGCCGCAAAAATGGCCCCAATCAGACAATGGCAGGCCACTGCCTCGACCAGCGCACGCCGGTTTGAACAAATGCGGCTGACCAAAAAATACAATGCCAGCGTATCGACGGAGTACAAAAATGCACGGCGCAGGGTATTGGTAAGCGTCTCATATGGCATGCCCGTTACCAACACCAATCCGAAGTAGGCAAGAATGAGCTGATCACTCCAGGTAAGCCTGCCCAGCAAAGTTTTGTCTTTCGACGTCATCAAGCGCCAGATGGCGGGAACCACGATCATGAACGCCAGATGCCGGTAAATTGCGAAAAAGAATAATGATTCAAGCCCCGGTATGGTAAGCGGAACCGATATGGGTGGAACCACATGCATGACAAGTAAGTAGAGTGCCACCGGATTGGGTTCTTTGCGCATGCTCCAAATGAGAATTGGTGCAGTGATAAAAACGAAAAGCCAGAAACCGGGGCTCAGGAATCCCGTCACCGTCATTGCCAGCCAGGTATTGCGTCGGCGCGTAAAGTCAACCTCCGCCATAAAACGCAGGCAGTAAGGTTTGGCGAGGTGAAATATCGCCATCGCGATGACAAGAACAACAATCATCGCCTTGAGGTTTAGCAGATTTAGCAGCATGGCGGCATCACTTTTTTATACTGTCCGATGCGCTTCCATGATGATGTCGCGTAGTGATGTGCGAGCCTCGGCATTACTCAGAAGTCGCCAATTTAGACGACAAAATTACGTACAAAACCTTATCTCGCAGCGAGGCGTTACCCACACCCGTCATCGCGAGTCCCGAAGGGACGCGGCGATCCATCGTCGATGATTCGGCGTACCGCATGGATTGCTTCGCTCCGCTCGCAATGACGGCCCTCATTTCGCTTGTCGCCTATCTTCCCGACTTCTGAGTAATTATTGGCATCGCCCCTACTGGCCTGCGCGCGGCGGCTTGATGACGCGCGCCAAGATGGCGTCGAGCATAAGAATAACGACGAGCGCGACAACAAACATTAACATTCCTGAAAAGCGGTGAATAAAGCCCTGCCCCGCCGAATCACCATAGCGATAAGTGACCAGCACCAGGATAATGACACGCACGATGTTTGCCCCAAAGGCGATGGGCAGCAGGCTGGCCAGGATCAGGCCGTTGTGCAGCCAGCGCTTGCGCTGCATCAGATAGAGATATAACAACCCGATCGCAGAAAGACTGAACATTGAATTGATGCCAGAGCAGGCATCCGCCACCAGCAACTGATACTGTCCGATAGTTAACATCACGCCGTTGCGGGCGATCGGATATCCCGCGATATAAAGCAGTTGCTCGGCAATTGCGGAGACGTATTGTTTCAGCGGACCGGTTACCCCATCCACGAAGACACCGGGTAACGGTATCAGGTAAGCGCAGAACAGCAGCACGAATCCAAAAGCGCGCAGTACCGCTGTGCCGCGCATCGCGAGCAAGACACCTGCGAGCATGGGAATCAGCGCGCCAATTTCCAAAACACCAATGCCCTGAGAACGACCCAATACGTAAAACAGCAGACTCATCGTTAGCAGGGCAATGCCCGGCACTATCGCCGGGCTGACGGGTGCTGACAGTAACGTCAGGCGCTTGTTCCAGATAAGCCAAAGTATGACCCCCAAAATGATCGGGCCATGAGCGTAGTCATCCTCTTGCCAGATTGTCGTTGCGAAACCGTAAAAAGTTGGAAAATAGAGGAACAGCAATCCCAACAATACCGGTAGCCATTCGCGCCCAGCCACGAGCCACCCAGACTGAGCATTTACCCTCGCGGACATGTTCTATATTTCAGAATTCGTTGAGAACTGTGCCAATGACGGTAGCACTCGCATGGTTTACCGAATCTGACACTCCCCGCACCTTCCACACTCGGGTAGCATTCTTGCGCGCAACAATCAATGCGGCTCCGGCCCGCACAGCAATGGTTTGCGCATCCGCGTAATCCGCTGATGATGGCGAATCGATCAAAATCACATCGAACTCTTGTGACAATTCCCGCAGC
>JANYCE010000235.1 GCA_025360445.1 Betaproteobacteria bacterium | reverse complement strand
TCACTTCGATCGTCGACTGCGCGGACGACGTACGTATGTTTGCGTTCTGCATAACCACCTCGCTTATTGACGCCGCGCCGAGCGGTACCAATTCATGATTTTCTCGCCGGTCCAAAACACAACCCCGCGCTTCTTTTTGAGCGCCGCCAATACCTCTTCAAAATACTTGATTCGGAAAGGCGTGCCGGAAATGTACGGGTGTACGGCGATCGACATAATTTTGGCGCGGGTTGCCGACTCGGCGTACAGCCGATCGAAATAATCCATGCACCGCGTGAACAATTCCTGCGGCGGCTGATGCTGCACAATCATCAGCGAGATATCGTTAAGCTCGATGCTATATGGCAGTGTGAGCAGCGGTCCCTTGGCCGTTTTGATTTCAACCGGCTCGTCATCGATCGGCCAGTCGCAGATGTATTTGATGCCCGCCTCCACGAGATTCTCAGGCGTGTCGAGCGTTTGGGTGAAACCGGGACCGAGCCAGCCGACCGGGGGTTTGCCGGTGAACGACTTGATCACCTTGACGGTTTTGCGGATCGTCGCGCGCTGATCGGGCTCGAGATGAATCGGCCGCTGATCGTACGAGTGGCCCATGAATTCCCAGCCCGCGTCGTGCGCAGCCTGCGCGATGCGCGGATAGTCTTCGCATACGCGCGCATTAACCGATAACGACGGCGTGATCTTGAGCCGGTCGAGCGCCTCTTTCAGACGCCAGAATCCAACGCGATTGCCGTATTCGTGCCACGCCCAGTGCGGCACGTCCGGCAGCCGCGTAATGCCGGTCGGCGGTGGCAATGCCTGGCGCGGCATCGGGCGCCCAATGTCCCACACTTCGACGTTGACGATCGGCCACACGACTAGACGCACGCCGCGCGGCAACTTGAGCGGTTGGCGGTCGACGATCGCGGAATACGGCAGGCGTTGTTCGGGTCTCAAGTTGTCTTCCTTGGTTCGGGAGTAAGAATTATATGTCATCGCCGCCGTTCATTTTGGCGCAGACGGCGCTTGCGTGCCGTAACTGCAACCAGTGTCATGCGGGCAAAGCGCCTGCGCTACAATTTCAGCGCCGAACCCAGGGAGTAAAAATGCAAATCAGATACTGCGGGGCTTTATCTACACTGCTGCTTGCTGCCAATTGCGTACTGGCCGCTTATCCCGAGCGTGCAATTCGCATCATCGTGCCGTATGCGCCTGGCGGTAACATCGACATCACCGCACGCACGATTGCCCCCGGCATGTCCGAAGCACTCGGCCAGCAAGTTGTAATTGATAACCGCGGCGGCGCCGGCGGCACGCTGGGCGCGGACATCGCAGCCAAGTCAGCGCCGGACGGTTACACCTTGCTGCTCGGTTCGTCGGGCACCATTTCCACCGCGCCGCCGCTCTATCCAAAACTTGGTTACGATCCGATCAAAGATTTTGCAGCGACTTCGCTCGTCTCCAATGTGCCGTTGGTACTCGAAGCGCATCCGTCGATACCCGCGAAGACCGTCAAAGAATTTATTGTGCTCGCCAAAACACGGCCCGGCAGAATCACGATGGGCTCATCCGGCGCCGGCACCACCAATCATTTAAGCGGCGAACTTTTTCAAAGTGCAACCGGCACGAAATTTATTCACGTGCCGTATAAAGGCAGCGGCCCCGGCCTGGTTGACCTTATGGGCGGGCAGATCGACATTTTTTTCGATCAGCTATCGGCGTCGATCGGCTTCATACAAGCGGGCCGCCTGCGCGGACTCGCCGTGACCACTGCGAAGCGCGCCACCGCGATGCCCGAATTGCCCACGATCGCTGAGTCCGGCATTCCCGGGTTCGATGCCAGCACGTGGACCGCCATTCTGCTGCCTGCGGCAACCCCTCAGGACATCGTGCTTAAAGTGCATGCTGCGCTCATCAAAACGCTGCGCGCAAAAGCGACGCGCGACAGCTTCGCTCGCCTCGGCGCCGAGACGCTCGACAGCACGCCCGAGGAGGCCACGCGCTTCATGAAGGAAGATCTTGCGAAATGGACGCGCGTTGTGCGCGAGGCCGGCATCAAGCTCGAATAAAATTCTATCCGAGCACGGCAAGATCGAGCGGCGCCGCGACCCCGCCGACCTCTCGATTCAGCAGAATGCGCTTAAGCGTTGGGGCCGCATACCCCTGGCTGCCGGCAACCTCGAGCGAGTCGCGCGTCGTCAGCGACCTCACGATTTCCGCCTTGGTATGTTTTTCGAGCTTGGCCGCGAGATTCACCGCGTCGCCGATCACCGTATATTCAAGCCGATTGTCGTCGCCGATCAAGCCGAAGACCACTTCGCCCGATGCCTTCGCCGCGCCGACATTGGTCGGTGTTCGACGCGGTTTCTTACACGCGGCCGCGATCGTCAGCCGCCGGCCGGATAAAGCCACGGCCGCTCTGCGCGATACGCGGACTCGAACGCCTCCACCGCGTTTTTATACTGCTCAGTGCGCGCGACATCGTCGAGACCTTCGAGCAGGCATTTCTTGCGCACGGGATGAATATCGAAATGATGCACGTTGCCTGAAGGGTCGGTGACCGTCTGCGCTTTGAGATCGACCTCGAGTGTCGCGCCTGGCAGTTCACGCAATTGCGCGCGGAGCGATGCGGTGACGGGTGCGGGAAGCACGACTGGCAGAAGACCGTTCTTGCCTGCATTATTAGCGAAGATATCGCCGAAGCTCGGCGCGATCACACAGCGAATGCCAAATTCATACAGCGCGTAGACCGCACTCTCGCGTGACGAGCCGCAGCCGAAATTGCGATCGGCAACGAGAATGCCCGCGCTGCGGTACGGTTCGACGTTGAGCAGAAACTCTTTCTCATCGCCCTCGGCCGTGAAGCGCAGATCGTGGAACAACACCTGCGCATACTTGGGACCGCGCGGAACCTTGTTGAAGCGCGTCGGGCACAGTTGATTGGTATCGATGTTGGCTTCATCGAGCGGTGCGGCGATCGCGGTGAGCGTAGTGAATGGGTTCATCTCAGCCTTTCACGGCGAGTTCCCGCACATCCGTTAGATGCCCGGTCAATGCAGCAGCGGCCGCCATCGCCGGACTCACAAGATGCGTTCTGCCACCGGGCCCCTGGCGGCCGCGAAAATTGCGGTTGGATGTCGACGCACAGCGTTCGCCCGGACGCAGTTGATCCCCATTGATCGCGGTGCACAACGAACAGCCGGGGTCGCGCCACTCGAAGCCGGCCGCTGTAAAGATGCGATCGAGCCCTTCGTCCTCCGCCTGGCGCTGCACGGTGCGAGAACCGGGCACCACCCACGCGGTCACTTTGGCGTGACCGAGTTTTGCAACCGCGGCAGCGGCGCGCAGATCTTCAATCCGGCTGTTGGTGCACGAGCCGATGAACACGCGGTCGACGGCGATATCGCCAAGCGGCGTGCCAGGTTTTAACGCCATGTAATCGAGCGCCGCGGATATTTCAGCGCCGGTTGCCGCATCACGCGCCTCTCGCGGATCAGGCACACGGCCGGTGATGGGCAATGCATGCTCGGGACTCGTACCCCAGGTCACCATAGGTGCCAATTGTGCCGCGTCAATGTGCACGGCCTGGTCGAACTTCGCCGCTGCGTCGCTCGGCAAACCGCGCCATGCAGCTAGCGAATTGTCCCAGGCTGCGCCCGCCGGCGCGTGCGGCCGGTTTGCCAGGTAATTAAAGGTCGTGGCGTCGGGCGCAATCATGCCGGCGCGGCCGCCCGCTTCGATCGACATATTGCAGACGGTCATGCGCGCTTCCATGCTCATCGCGGCAATGGTCGAGCCCGCATACTCGATCACATGACCGGTTGCGCCGCCGGCGCCGATACGCGCGATGACGGCGAGAATCACGTCCTTCGCGGTGACGCCAAAACCCAACGCGCCA
>JANYCE010000203.1 GCA_025360445.1 Betaproteobacteria bacterium | reverse complement strand
GGGATACTGCTGCGACTGCTCGTAGATCGGCAGCCCGTCGGGCGACATCACGCGCAGCGCGCCCCAGTGCCGCACGATGCGCACGTCGCGCAGGAAAGGGAACATCCTGACGGCGCGCGCGGCTATGACCTGCTGCACTTCGGGCGTCGTCACGTCGTTGTAGCCTGCTTCTTCGCGCGATTCCCCTATCAGGAGGCCGCCTTCCGCCATCTGCCGCACCCAGATCGTCAGCATGCTGAGCACCGGCTTGACGCGCTCGGTGACGAGTATCTGGCCGCGTACTGGCTGCACGGGCACGTTAAGGCCGACCAGTGAGCCCAGGGCTTTGTTGCCGAGGCCCGCGGCGATCACGAGCTTGGGCGCACTGAAAGTTTCGCCGCCGGCGGTCACCGTGAAGTCATGC
The DNA here is from genome assembly GCA_025360445.1 of Betaproteobacteria bacterium. Lineage (GTDB taxonomy): Bacteria > Pseudomonadota > Gammaproteobacteria > Burkholderiales > SG8-41 > PALSA-1004. The sequence goes on along the minus strand of JANYCE010000203.1, from coordinate 12,169 downwards.
GGCGCTGCTTTAAGCGCAGTGACTTTGCTGTGCGGAAAGTACTGGCCGCCGCGCTTGAGCAGCGCTGAGTGCAGGCTGCGCAGCAGGTAAAGCGGATTGGCGGCGCCGTCATAGGGAGTAAAGCTCGCGCCGGCGACCTCGGGCCCGATCTCGGGCATCAGCTTCTTCAGTTGCGCATGGTCGAGCATTTCGTATTCGAAGCGCGTTTCGCCGGCTTCGAGATGCATCTGCTCCATGTATTGCTTGCGCTCGGCAAAATCCGCTTCGGTGATGCAGACATGGATGCCGCCTTTGTGCTCGTGCTGGCAGTCGACGCCGGTTTCCTGCTTCAGCTCGACGGCGAAGTCGTCCCACAGCACCGATGACTGACGGCTCCAGCGTTGATACTCGGGTACGCCCAAGCCTTTGCTTTGCACCCACACGAGTCCGAAGTTGCCGCGCGACGCGCGGAACGCGACGTCGCCTTCATCGAGGAGCGCCACTTTGAGCCCGCGCCGCGCGAGTCCATAGGCGACCGCGGAACCGACCAGGCCGCCGCCGATGACTATGCCGTCGTAGCGCGGCATGCGGAAGACGAGGATTTGCGAGCGGGAAAATTGCGGCACATGGCGGCACGAATTTTGCCATAAGTGAAGCGCATCATGTTTGCCGCGAGTCCCGTGGACACAACTGCAAAAGCAGACTTACCGCTCAACGCTGAGGTCGCAGAGGTCCGCAGAGGAAAGTCCAGACTATTGAATTTCCGATATGCCACCTCCGCGCGCATTTGCGTATCCCTCAAGAAGGTATTGAAAAGAATCCTCTGCGTTGGGCGCTTGATTGAAGACAACTCGCACGCGCGTAGTGGGAACTTCTGCCAAGAGTGGTGATCGAGACGGCTCAGCGATTTCTATATACATCCAGATATACAAACGCAGATGTATTGCGGGTTGCGCTTTTCCTGCTGACACTTTAGTATCACTTCATGCGCTCTGAACTTGTTACAACCTTGAAGCGGCGGGCCACTGAGCTTCTGTCCGAACTGGAACATGCCAGGGAGCCGATTCTTATTACTCAGCATGGCGTTCCGACTGCTTATCTGGTCGACGTCAAGAGTTATGAGAAGCTGCAGCAACGCTTGACCTTGCTTGAGGGCATTGCGCGTGGAGAGCGGGCAGTTGAGCAGGGCCGAGTTATTTCTCATTCCCGGGCCAAGTCGCACATGGCGCGATGGCTGAAGTAATTTGGGCCGAGCCGGCACTCAGTGACCTTGACACGATCGCGGACTATATCGCGCTGGACAATCCCGATGCCGCCCGGCGGCTTGTACAGCGCGTATTCGAGCGTGTCGGGCAACTTCAAGCGCATCCCGAGATCGGTTCAAAGCCACGGGAGTTGAAAGGCTGGCGTTATCGGCAGATTGTGGAGCCGCCCTGTCGGGTCTTCTATCGTTATGACGGACGCCGGGTCTATATTCTTTACGTGATGCGCTCAGAACGGTTGTTGCGACGGGGGCGATTGACCGCGCGAGAGAAAAGCGAAGCGAGATGAGATCTGAGCATGGCATCGACAATGGCATTTCGGCAGCGCAAAGAAAGAATCCTTAAGATCGTGCTATCGCTGTCAGGACAGTCATGAAAAAAATCACCGTCATCGGCGCCGGAATTGTCGGTATTGCGACCGCTGCTTATTTACGTCGCGACGGCCATGAGGTGACGGTCGTCGACAAGCTGCCGCCGGGCGAATACACGTCGTCAGGGAACGCCGGAATTTTATCGCCGGGTTCGTGCGTGCCGATTGCAATGCCGGGGATATTGGCAAAGGTTCCCGGCTATCTTGGCGATCCCAATGGGCCGCTTAAAGTGCGCTGGCCGTATTTCCCGCAGGCGCTGCCGTGGTTGTTTCGTTTTATCACCAGCACGAATCGCAAGCAGATTGAAAGCACCGCCGACGCGTTGATCAGCCTCTTGAGCCAGACTTTCGATGCGCATCGGCCGCTCGCCCAGCACGCCGGGTGCAGCGACATGATCCGGCAGACCGGCTATATCGTGGTTTATGACACCGATCAAGCGTACCGTAATGATGCGCTGGCCTGGAAACTGCGACGCGACCGTGGCGTGATCTGCGAAGAGGTCGATGCGAAAGGGATCGCCCGCCTGATGCCGGCGCTCGCCCGTAACTATGAGCGCGGCGTTTATCTGCCAGAACAGGGCTACGTGACTAATCCAGAGCGTCTGACTAAAACGCTGGCTCGCCAGTTCGAAGCAGACGGCGGCGTCATTCTGCAGCGCGAAGTGCTCGATATCGAGCTCGGTCCACAAGGGCCGCGCGCGCTGTTGACGGACGCCGGCCGGCTCGAAGTTGAGACGCTCGTTCTTTGTGCCGGCGTTCATTCCGGGAAATTTAGCGCGAAGCTCGGTGACGCGGTACCGCTGGAAGCGGAGCGCGGATACCACGTTACGTTTTCCGACCCCGCCCTCGCATTGCCGATGCCGGTAGCGTCGGCTCAAAACAAGCTGTTCGTCACGCCGATGGAAATGGGTACGCGCATCGCCGGGCAGTCTGAGTTTGCGGGCATCGAGGCGGCGCCGGATTACGCGCGCGCCGACATTCTCGTGCGCCACATGAAGCGCATGTTTCCGCAGGTGCGCGAGGTTGAAAGCACGCGCTGGATGGGGCGGCGGCCGTCGATGCCCGATTCCAAGCCGGTGATCGGGGCCGCAACGAAATATGCAAACACCTATTACGCGTTTGGGCACGGCCATATCGGGCTGGTCGGCAGTGCGCCAACCGGGCGCATCATTGCCGATCTCGTCGCAGGCCGGACACCGAACATCGACATCGCGCCTTTTCGCGTCGACCGGTTTTAAGCATTGGCAACTAAACACTGGGATGACAATTTAGTATTACCAAGGTGTGAAAAAAAAGCGCCCATCGACGCCTAATGGAAACACCGAACATGTCTACTTCGTCGTGCCGGCGGGCGCCGGGATCCAGTGCATTCAAGCGCCTGCGCCTCGGTTTCCGCCGTGACGAACTTAATCAGAGTTCCTTAATTACTTTGGTTCGATTGGCGCGCGGGCACCGAACGCCAGTCTGCGTGGAGCGGATTTCTTTTAATCCGCGCGCGCGCCGGAGTCGCGAACTATTTTTCGCCATCGCGGGACTTCAGCCTTAATCAGGCTCGCGAATGCTTCGGGCGTGCTCGCTTCAAGATCGATGCCCTGATTGACAAAACGATCGTTCATTTCCGGCAGCGCGATAACGCGCGTCACCTCGCGGTTCCATTTGGCCACCAGCGTCGCCGGCATGCCCGCCGGCCCGAGGATGCCGTACCAAGGCCTGACGTCGTAACCGGGCACACCGGATTCCGCGACCGTCGGCAGCTCAAGCGCCTGACGTGAGCGTTTAGCGGTCGACACCGCCAGCGCTCGCAGCCGCCCCGTTCGCACGTGAGGCATCGCAGTCAGAAAATTGCTGAACATCATCTGAACCTGCCCGCCCACGAGTTCCGTCAGTGCGGCTGCGTTGCCTTTGTAGGGCACATGCACGATGTCGATATGGGCCGAGGACTTGAGCAGTTCGCCCGCGAGGTGCGTCGGCCCGCCGCTGCCCGCCGATGCGAAGTTGAGCGCGCCAGGCTTCGCTCTTGCAAGGGCAAGCAGCTCTTGCACCGATTTAGCCGGCACGCCGGGATTTACGATCAATACGAACGGCAGCGTGGCTATGAGCGAGATGGGCGCGAAATCGCTGACGGGATCGAAGTTAACTTTGGGATAAAGGCTTACGTTGATTGCATGCGTGCCGACGTGTCCGATCATCACGGTGTAGCCGTCGGGCGCGGATTTGGCGACGACTTCAGCGCCGATGTTGCCGCCTGCGCCGCCGCGGTTATCAACGACGACCTGCTGCCCCCATGCCGCGCCAATCTTCTCGGCAATTGCGCGCGACATGATATCGGTGGGGCCGCCCGGGGCGAATGGAACGATGTAGTGGATTGGTTTCGTCGGATAGTCTGCTGCGTATGCGCCGATGCCCGTTGCGCATAATGCGCCGCACATTATTTTCAGATATCCGTGAGTCATTAAAGTCTTGAGGTTTGTGCCACAGCGCCTGACCACGGCGACATCACATCAGCGATGCCCTGGTGCTCGCCGGTCGCGGGATCGCGCAGGACGGCGCTGGGACAAGCGAAGTTGGTCGGATAAACCAGGAGCTCGGTTAGATTCACCGCAAATTTATCGGCAAGAGCTTTTTGCACGTCGGCCGGCTGTCGCGGATCAACGCCGACTATCTCGCCGCCGCTTGCGTCAATGCGCGGCTGATGAAATGCATCTTCCAGCGGCATTGCATGATCGATCAGGAACGATGTAATTTGCAGCACCGACGGCATGATTTTGCGTCCGCCCGACGCACCGATCGCGAACCATCCGTGATCACCGCGCCGTGCGATCAGCGGGCACATATTTGTGAGCGGTCGTTTGCCAGGCGCAAAATAATTCGGCGACTCGGGCCGCGGGTCGAACCACATGATGCCGTTATTCATGAGTATCCCGCTAGTGGGCAGCACAACGCGGCTGCCGAATACCGATAACAGCGTCTGCGTCAGCGCAACCATATTGCCGTCGCGATCGATGACGTTGAAATGCGTGGTGCAGCCGGGATTCTTGCTGTCGTCAACTTCGCCCATGGACGCGAGCCGTTCCGCGTACGCGTCGCGCAACGCGTGTGCGTAGGCGACGAACGCCGCAGATCCGGGCCCGCCGGCGGGAAACTCGTAATTTTTAAGAGCAGTGAGCACGCGCGCGATACTCGGTCCGGCGGTCAAGCCGCCCGCGACTGCTATGCGCGCGCCGCGATATTCAAGTTCAAGCGGCGCGACGATGCGCGCATGATAATTCTTAAGATCGTGGGCATCGATAATTCCGCCCAGCGCGGCGACATCTTTGACGATCGAAGCCGCGACTTCACCCTCGTAATAGTCGCGCGGGCCATTGCGCTGCAGCGTGCGCAGCGTGTCGGCGAGTCCATTTAATTTCAAGCGGCCAAACGCCGATCCGGCCGGCGTCACGGGCGGATAGCCGCCCGGCAGCCATACGTCGCGCGTGCTTGGATAGCGCGCGAGCTCTTTAGCCATGGTGGCGACTTTCAACGTTAAATACCAGTCCATCGCGATGCCCTGATCGGCAAGTTCGATGGCAGGCGCGATCACCTCGGCGAATCGCTTAGTACCGAATTTTTCGAGTGCGGTCGCAAGGCCATCCACGTGACCGGGCACCGCAATGGAATTCGGCCCGTGCACGTTGCGATCGTCTTTGACGGTGGGCCACGTAAAGAGATCAGTAGTAAAACCGCCGGTCATTGGAAAGTCGGACGGATTCAATTTATGCGGTGAGATCGGCCCAAAGTCGACGACGTGAACTTTTTTCTCATTAGCTAGATAGACCAGCATGAAACCAACGCCGCCCAAGCCGCTATTCCAGGGTTCGACCGCAGCCAGTGCGAGACCGGTCGCGACCGCCGCGTCGACGGCATTGCCGCCGGCCTCGAGAATTTTAACGCCAGCCTCACCGGCGATTTTGTTTTGCGTAGCGACGATGCCGCCGCCGGCGGATGAGCGCGCAACGGGTTTACGGACGAGCCAGTTTTGTACGGCATGGGTTGATTGCATGGTCAGGTGCTTCCGCAAAAATTGGACAGGCGCTTAAGCGGCGTGCTCACCGCTGTTTTTCGCACGAGAGCACGAGAGCACAGGACGATCGGGCATGACGGCCGCAGTAAATTTGAGTCAGTGCGAAGGTTTGAGTCAGTGCGAAGGAACTCGCATCATAACGAATCGACGCCCGGCTTGCTTGATAGAGCCGTGATTGTGCGCTGTATAATCAAACCCGAGTTTTTTGCGAAGCGCGCGCGTGCCAAAACATATCGTCTGCATGACGTTCGATTTTGACGGGATTTCCGGTTTCGTCGCGCGCGGCGCGGTGACGCCGACGCCCATTTCACGCGGCGAGTTCGGGCCGCGCGTAGGTGCTCCGCGCCTGCTCGCGCTGTTAAAAAAATATCGGATCAAATCGAGTTGGTATGTGCCGGGTCATACCATCGAGACGTTTCCGGACGCCGTGCGCGCCGTCGTTGATAGCGGCCACGAAGTCGGACATCACGGCTGGCGCCACATTTCTCCAGTTGTTTTCTCGGCCGCAGAGGAAGAAGCGGAACTCGTGCGCGGCAACGAGGCGATCAAGCGCATCTCGGGTGAGTTCGCGCGAGGCTATCGGTCGCCGGGTTGGGATTTAAGCCCGCACTCGGTCGGCCTGTTCCTGAAACACGGGTTCACCTACGACTCCAGCATGATGGGCAACGATTACCTGCCGTACTTCGCGCGCACGGGCGACGTCATAGAGCTGGAGAAGCCCGCGGAGTTCGGGCTGACCACGCAGCTGGTCGAAATGCCGATTAGCTGGACAACTGACGATGCACCGCATTTTGAATACATGCGCACGGGCAATGCGATTCGTCCCGGGCTCATGAATGCGGGGCTGGTGCTCAAAAACTGGGTGGCTGATTTCATGTACATGAAAAAAGCAGTTGATTGGGGCGTGCTGACTTTCACCTGCCACCCGTTCATCAGCGGCCGCGGGCATCGCATGATGATGCTCGAGCAATTGATTCGCACATTAAAAGACAATGGCGCTGTGTTTCAGCGGGTGGATCGCACGGTCGAAGAATTTTCCCGGCGGCAGGTTTCGTCTACCCGGCAGCGGGCCAGCTAACGAGGTCTATTTCACTTTACTCGCATCAGCCGCGGGCAAAGTGGTTTGCGGCCATGCGCCAGGGTCTATTTCACAGCTGCGCGGCGAATAATTGTATCCAGAGCCACCTGGTGTTTTACAACAACGCACAGGCTTGCCCGCGCGCCCATCCTCGCAACCTGCGGATCTGCTCGTGCCGTCAACATGCCATCACCGGGTTGTTGTAGATTCCGACAGCGTTCGCGCCTGAGTTGGCGATTCCGTGAAGGATGTCACGCGGCGGGGGCTTGCGGCCGATAACCGCGCTCACAAACGCCTGGCATGTATATTGCGGGAGTGCCGTATAGAAATAACAATGGAACCGGTCATGACTGTCCATAGCAACGAATACGATGTCAGCCGTCAGATCAAGACCACGGATCCGCACGCGGTCAATCAGGAAATAGACCGTATCTATCGTGATCTTTATCAGGGGGCCTCGACCGAACAGCTCGATCAGGCATTCCACGACATGGCGCAACTCTATCGCGGCGAATATCCCGGGTACCATGCGTGCGACACTGCTTATCACGACACCCAGCACGTGCTGGACGTTACCCTCGCAATGGCGCGTTTGATTAGTGGGTATGAACGCGGCCGTATTGGCGTGCAGCCAATCGATGCGTCGCTGTTTCGGCTGGGCGTGATCACGGCCCTGTTCCACGACTGCGGATATGTTCGCGAACTAAGCGATCATGAGCATAAAAACGGCGCCGAGATGACGCTCACGCACGTCACGCGCGGCGCTCATTTTCTGCAGGATTACCTGCCGAAAATTGGGATGGGGGATGTCGCCCACGTCGCTACTGAATTAATCCATTTTACCGGCTACGAAATTTCGGTCGGTAATATAAAAGTGCCGGGCCCCATTTACCGGCTACTCGGCACGATGCTCGGCTCAGCCGACATCATTGCGCAAATGGCGGACCGCTGTTATCTCGAGAAATGCCGCGATCGGCTATATTCCGAATTCGTAGCCGGCGGTATTGCAACCACTCAAACGCCCGACGGCGAAGAACAAGTCAAGTATGCGTCCGGCATCGATCTCGTGATGAAAACACCTGAATTTTTTCAGGTCGCGCGCAAACGGCTCGATATCGATCTCGACGCAAGCCACACTTTTGCGCATAAGCATTTCGGTGGACAGAATTTATATCTCGACGAGGTCGAGAAGAACATCAAGTTTGCCGAAACTATCCGCAAAGACGGCGAACGAGTCGCGCCGCTTAACCGCACGCCGCCGGATCTGCTTAAGAAATAAGACAGGCAGCCCGCATATGCGGACGGTGTTGGTCAGTCCAGCTTGACCGTCGCTTTGCATTTTGCCGATTCAAGCACCGCTTCAAGCACCGCCACTCCATGTGCCTCGTCGCCACCGGCGACGGCGATTTTTCGCCCGGCCTTTACTGCATCGGCGAAGTTTTCCAGCTCTGCGCGTTCGGTGGACAGGTCGGGGAAGTTGACAGTCTGAGGCGTGCGGTGCGCGGCGAGATTCGCGCGGTCGACGAAGCACGCTCTCAATTGCCAGGTGGTGAGATGCTCGACATCACCCACTTCTACCCAGCCTTTTTCGCCGAATACCTGCATGCGCCACGTTTCCGCAGTGGCGATAAACGTGCCCAGGTAGCCTGAAGCACCGTTTTTAAACTGGAATAGCATCGAGGTGGTGTCGTCGATCCCGTAGTCGAGCACCCGCCGCGAACTCTGGGCATGCACCGTGTCGATTCTCCCCGCCAGATAAAGCATCGCATCGACGACGTGCACGCCCCGGCCGGTCATGCCGCCTGCCGGGCCTTCTTCGGGATTCAGGCGCCAATGGTCCGCGCCGAAACGGTAGACGCTGGGACCGCAAAAATTGCCTTCGATGTGCAGCAGTTTGCCGAGGCGCCCATCGTCGAGCATCCGCTTTATTTCCTGCAGCGCCGGCTGAAAGCGCCAGTTATAGCCGACTGCGAGCGTGACGTTGTGCTCGGAGCACGCGGCGATGCATGCGTTTGCATCGCGCTGGCTTAACGCGAGCGGCTTTTCTGTAAAGACATGTTTGCCGGCCCTGGCCGCGGCCGTGATGATTTCGACGCGCTGTGTATGCGGGGTCGCGACAATAATCGCTTGGATGTTCGGGTCAGCCAAAACTCGCTGGTACGAATCGTAGAGCGGGAAGCCTTGCTTCTTGGCATAGTCCGCCGCTGTGGCAACTGTGCGCGTAGCGCCGGCTGCAATTTGGATCTTGTTGCTTTTGCCCTGAATGCTGTTAACCAGATTTTGTCCCCAGCGGCCGAGGCCGACGATAGCTGCGTTGATCACAGGTTTTCCTTAATTGAGGTGGCGCGGCTATTCGATTTTGACATTGGCGGCCTTGACGACCTTCGCGTATTTTTCCATTTCGGCACGCGTGAATTTCGAGAATTCAGCGGACGTCGTGCCAAGCGGTTCGAAGCCCTGGGTCAGGAATAATTCTTTCACGTCCGGCAACTTGATGATGCGTACGACCTCGTTGTAGAGCTTCGCTACAATCGGCGGCGATGTGCCTGCCGGGAGAAAAACGCCATGCCACGTGCCGGTTTCGTAACCGGGCAATCCAGCTTCAATCATCGTCGGCAACTCGGACACTGATGGCGCGAGACGCTGGCGCGATGTGACGGCAATGCCGCGCAGCCTGCCCGAGTTCACATGCGACAGCGCGGACGTGATCGTCGGGAACATCACCTGGCACTGGCCCGCGATCACGTCGGCTACAGACTGCGGCACGCCTTTATAAGCGACGTGGACCATCTGAATCCCAGCCATCGTTTTGAGCATCTCGCCGGCGAGATGCGCGATGCTGCCCTGGCCGAATGACGCATAGTTGAGCTGATTCGGTTTAGCCCCTGCCACCGCTATCAATTCTTTTAACGTCCTGGCTGGCACGGCGGGATTAAGAACCAGCATCAATGGCGTCGATCCGGTCTGCGTAACTGGAATGAAATCTTTGACTGGATCGTATGGCAGCTTGTAGAGCGCCGGGTTTACCGAGAATGCGATCGATTGCACCATCAGCGTATAGCCATCGGGATTTGCTTTCGCGACGGCGTCCTGGCCGATGATCCCGTTAGCGCCGCCGCGATTGTCGACGACGACCTGCTGATGCCACGCTGCCGAAAGTTTTTGGCCAATCAAACGCGCGGTAAGGTCGGTCGGCCCGCCAGCGGGAAACGGCACGATCAGACGCAGTGGTTTGTTCGGATAATCGTCAGCAACAGCGAGACTTGCCGATATGCAAAGCAGAGTGCAAAAAGCAGCGCGCAGCACGAATGACTCCTGGGTTTGTTTGCATTGAGATAGCGCGTTATTCTAAACGAAGCTCGCGCACAGTAATGTTTTGCGCCGGGCGGAGGAGATGAATTTGGTGCGGGATCGCTACCGCGAAATCTGCGACGCTTTTCATTGGGCGGTGCCGCCGCGTTTCAACATCGCGTGGGCGTGCTGCGGCCGCTGGGCGCAGGAGGTGGATCGCGTGGCGCTTTATTTTGAAGACGACGTCGGTTGCACCAGCGCCTACACCTTCCGGCAGTTGCAAGACCAGGCCAACCGCCTGTCGAATGCGTTTGCATCGCTTGGAGTCAGACGCGGCGACCGGGTGGCGATCGTTATGCCGCAGCGGCCTGAAACGGCCATCGCGCATCTCGCCTGTTATCAAATGGGCGCGGTCGCAATGCCGCTGTCTGTGTTGTTTGGCCCGGATGCGCTTGAATATCGCCTCGAAAACAGCGAGGCGAGGCTCGCGATCGGCGATGAAACGTTGGTTCCGCACCTGGCACAGGTGCGCGACAAATGTCCGTCGTTAAAGCACATCATCGGCATCGAAGGCGCGCGCGAAACGAACGTGCTCTGCTGGGAAATATTGCTTGAAAAAGCGGCGTCAATTTTCGAACGCGTCGATACCAGCGCCGGGGATCCCGCAATTTTAATTTATACCAGCGGCACTACCGGTCCGCCGAAGGGTGCGCTCGCAGCTCAGCGTTCTTTGCTCGGCAACTTGCCGGGCTTCCAGCACTCGCAAAATATTTTTCCGCGCGAAGGCGATTTGCTCTGGTCGCCGGCGGATTGGGCGTGGACCGGCGGCCTGATGGATGTGCTGTTGCCGACGCTCTATTACGGGCGTCCCGTGCTCGGTTATCGCGGCCGCCTCGACCCTGCGAAAGCTCTTTATCTGATGCAAAAGTACCGGGTAACCAACACCTTTCTGTTCCCGACCGCACAATGTCCAGCGTGCCGGCCTGCAGACCGTCGACCGCGATTCTCGCCTGTTCAAAGACGACGAGTTCGACGGGCACGCCCAGCCGCCGGCCCAGCTCGCGCGTCACGTTGACGGCGATACCGCGCGCGTTGCCGGTGGCGGGATCGCGCGTTGCAATCACGCCGTTGCCGAGATTGATACCGGCGCGCAGCTTGCCGGTCAGCGCGAGATCGGCGAGTGCTGCCGGCGGTACCGGTGGCACGCTCGCGCACGCGGCGAGAAGCGCCAGGCCGGCCAACGCGAGCGCGAACCGCGTCAGCATGGATCTCCCGTTTTGATCCGGATCGCGAGCGTAGCGCGGCTACTTGCCCGGCGTCGGTTCGTCGAGGAACAACTGCACTTCGCGGAACAGCTGCATCAGGTTCTTCTCCATGATCACCGAGTGCGTGCCTTCACAGATCATCACCAGCCGTTTATAGAGCGCATTCACCAGCTGCGGGAACAGTGCCTGCGCCATGTAAGGCGGCGTGTCGGAATCCCATTCGGCGATTTACCACGCCGCAACCGACGCGAAGTTTCTGCTACCTGAGTAAAAGCGTCGTCGTCGCAACAGTCGCAAAACTCTGCGTGCGCTGAAGGCGATAGCGGCGATCGTCGCGTACAATGGTGGTTTTCCAGGCGACGCCATGATCAGAACCCGCTTCGCCCCCAGCCCTACCGGTTTCCTGCATATCGGCGGCGCGCGCACTGCGCTTTTTTGCTGGGCGTATGCGAAGAAACTGGGCGGCACGTTCATTTTGCGCGTAGAGGACACGGACCTCGAGCGCTCGACCCAGCAGTCAGTGCAGGCTATCGTCGACGGCATGCAATGGCTCGGTCTTGAGTGCGACGAAGGGCCGTTCTTTCAAATGCAACGCCTGCCCCGCTATAGGGAAGTCGCGCAGCAATTGCTCGATGCGGGCCACGCCTATTACTGTTATTGCTCGAAAGAAGAGCTCGATGCAATGCGTGAAGCGCAGCGCGCGAGCGGCCAAAAACCACGCTATGACGGACGCTGGCGCGACTCAATGGCGACGCCGCCCGCCGGCGTGGTGCCCGTGGTGCGCTTCAAGACGCCGCGCACCGGCGACGTGACGTGGGACGATCAGGTCAAAGGTCTGATAACCATCAGCAACGAAGAACTCGA
>JANYCE010000106.1 GCA_025360445.1 Betaproteobacteria bacterium | reverse complement strand
AGCGGGTTGCGTCGGCGGCCAAAGCGCTCTGCGCCAGGTTTCCGGTGTATGAAAAATAGGATTGAGGATTGAGGAATGAGGATTGAGGAATGAGGAATGAGGAATGAGGAGCGTGTATCGATCGCAGCGACGCGCGCATTTCATTTCGGTCCGTGCGTGAGCCGTATGGCCCCATCCTCATTCCACAGTTCTAAAACCTGATTTATGCATTGTCCGTTCTGCAAAGCAACCGATACGCAAGTAATCGATTCGCGGGTCAACGATGCCGGCGACAGCATCCGCCGGCGCCGGCGCTGCGCCGCCTGCAACAAGCGCTTCACGACGTACGAGACTGTCGAGCTGCGCATGCCGCAATTAGTGAAACAGGACGGCAGCCGCACTGAATTCGATCTCGACAAGCTGCGCACCGGTTTCATGCGCGCGCTTCACAAAAGACCCGTGCCGACGCCGCTCGTCGACGATGCGGTCGCGACCGTCACGCATCAGGTGCTGGCGCTGGGCGAGCGCGAGGTCGAGTCGAGGCGCGTCGGCGAAATGGTCATGAAAGAGCTCTATAAGCTCGACAAGGTCGCTTACATCCGGTTTGCATCGGTTTATAAAAGCTTTCAGGACGTCGATGATTTTCAGGACGCCATCAAGGAAGTGAAGAAACCTCCGGCGAAGAGCAAGTAAAGCAGAATGAGCAGTCCGGCGGACAACGAATGGATGGCGCGCGCACTGGGTCTCGCAGAGCGCGGGTTTTACACGACGACGCCCAATCCGCGCGTCGGCTGCGTGCTCGTTCGTGATGGCGCGGTGGTCGGCGAAGGCTGGCACGTGCAGGCCGGCGGGCCGCACGCCGAAATGGTGGCTTTGCACGTAGCCGGTGAACGCGCACGCGGCGCCACGGCGTACGTGACCCTGGAGCCATGCCATCATCAAGGTCGCACGCCGCCGTGCGACGAGGCGCTGATCGCGGCGGGCATCGGCCGCGTCGTCGTGGCAATGCAGGATCCTGATACGCGTACGGCGGGCCAGGGCGTCGCCCGGCTCATCAATGCAGGAGTCAGTGTGGAAACCGGCATCATGGAAAACGCCGCGACGGTATTAAACCGCGGGTTTGTTTCGCGTATGACGCGCGGCAAACCCTGGACGCGCCTCAAAATCGCCGCGAGCCTCGACGGTAAAACCGCTTTGCTCAATGGCAAGAGCCAGTGGATCACCGGCGAGGCCGCCCGCGCTGACGGCCATCACTGGCGCGCGCGCGCCTGCGCAGTATTGACCGGCATTGGCACCGTGCGCGACGATGATCCGCAACTGACGGTGCGGGCGGTTACCACCTCACGGCAACCGCTTCGCGTCGTGATCGACAGCCGGCTCGAGACACCGCTGACTGCGCGAATACTGGAAGGTGGCGGTGTGCTGATTGCGAGCGCGACTGACGACCCGGCAAAATCCGCGCCACTGCATGCGAAGGGCGCAGAGATTGTTAGCTTGCCCAATGCGTCGGGAAAAGTGGATCTGCCGGCGTTATTGCAGGAACTAGGCAGGCGCGGCATCAATGAACTGCATGTCGAGGCCGGGCATAAATTAAATGGCTCTTTGCTCAACGAAGGATGTATCGATGAATTGCTGCTGTACTTGGCGCCCTGTCTCATCGGCGACCGCGCGCGCGGCATCGCCGATTTACCTGAACTCACTGACCTCGCCTTGGGACGCAGAATGCACATAGACGAAATGCGCATGCTGGGCGGCGACATCCGAATTCTGGCTGGCTGGGACGGGATCTGAGCGTGTTTACCGGAATAATCCAGGCGGTCGGTCGTGTAGGCGAGTTGAAGCCCACGCTGGGCGGCATGCGGGTGACTATCGATGCTGGCGCGTTGCCGCTGGCGGACGTGAAAATCGGCGACAGTATTGCCATCGACGGCATTTGCCTGACAGTAGTGGCGCGCGTTGCGCATGGGCTGGAGTTCGATGTATCGAACGAGACGCTTTCCTGCGCGGCAGGATTCAAGCAAGGCGCCGTTGTGAATCTCGAGAAGGCCCTGCGGCTTGCCGACCGGCTCGATGGCCACCTCGTCAGCGGGCACGTCGATGGTGTCGGGAGCGTGGTGCGGTTCGATGCGGCCGGCGACAATCGCCGGCTTGTCGTAGATGCGCCGGCGGAGATTGCCAAATACATTGCGCGCAAGGGTTCGGTTGGATTGAATGGCGTAAGCTTGACGGTCAACGCGGTTGAACATACGCGTTTCGAAGTCAACCTGATTCCGCACACACTAGGGGCCACGACATTGCACTCACTGGCAGTTGGAATGAAAATTAATATTGAAGTCGACACGCTCGCACGTTACGCCGAGCGCCTGAGCCAATTTACGGATAAGAGCTCATAACGTGGCCATCAGCTCGACCACCGACATCATCGCCGACATGCGCGCCGGCAAAATGGTGATACTTGTCGACGAGGAAGATCGCGAAAACGAAGGCGATCTCGTGCTCGCGGCGGATTTCGTCACCTCCGAAGCAATTAATTTCATGGCGCGTTACGGGCGCGGACTCATTTGCCTCACGCTGACCGAGCAAAAGTGCCGCAGCCTGAATCTGGCGCCGATGGTCACCACGAACAATTCGCCGCTCGGCACGAATTTCACCGTGTCGATCGAAGCTGCCGAAGGGGTAACGACCGGCATTTCCGCCGCCGATCGCGCGCGCACGGTGCAGGCGGCAGTGCGCGCCGACGCGGGGCCGGCCGACATCGTCCAGCCCGGACATATTTTTCCGCTGATGGCGCAGAACGGCGGCGTGCTGGTGCGTGCAGGGCACACCGAGGCGGGTTGTGATCTGGCTGCGCTCGCGGGTGCTGCGCCCGCCGCCGTAATCTGTGAAATATTGAAAGACAACGGTGAAATGGCACGCCTCGCCGATCTCGTCGAATTCGGGGCTGAGCACAAGCTCCGGATCGGGACTATCGCCGACCTGATCCAGTATCGCAGCCGCACGGAATCGCTGGTGAGCCGTGCGTCAGAACGCGATATCGAAACCGTGCACGGCAAGTTTCGGCTCGTCGTTTACAACGACACAATCGGACGGGCGACCCATCTCGCGCTGGTCAAAGGCAAGATTACGCCCGACAGCGAAGTGCTGGTGCGCGTACACGAACCGCTGTCGGTCATCGATTTGCTCGATGTGAAAAGCGCGAGCCATTCGTGGAATTTTAATCAGGCATTGGC
>JANYCE010000059.1 GCA_025360445.1 Betaproteobacteria bacterium | reverse complement strand
GCATTAATTGCAGCGCTGTCGGCGCCGGTATATTGCTACATGCTATTTGGAATACATCCTTACACGCTGGCGGTCAGCATCATTTCACTGCTGCTCGTCTGGCGGCACAAAGCGAATATCAGGAATTTGCTGGCCGGCGCCGAAGCCCGCATCGGCGGGAAAAAAAATACCGCCGGCTAGCTGTGCGTCGGCGTGGCCAGGTCCCAGCGTGGCCGCACGGAAAACGAGCCGGCACTGGCAGCCTTGGCGGCCGTGCTTGCGCGGAGTCTGAGCGCGCCGGCAAACGCAATCATCGCACCGTTATCGGTGCAAAATTCCGCGGGCGGGAAGTACACTTTATAACCGCTGCGATCGGCAGCGTTGTATAAGCGCGCGCGCAGTTCCGTGTTGGCGCCGACACCGCCGGCCACTACCAGATGACTCACCGCACAACGTTCGAGCGCGGTCAGAGATTTCGCCACGAGCACGTCAACGACTGCCGCCTGAAATTCAGCGGCGATGTCGGCGCGTTGCGTTGCGTCAAGGGTGCGGCCTTTGACTTGCATCACGACTGCAGTTTTTAACCCGCTAAAGCTGAAGTTGAGATCTCCGCTATGGAGCATCGGGCGCGGCAACTTGACCCGACCCGGCGTGCTCTGGCGCGCCAGCGCCGCTAATTCGGGGCCGCCCGGATAGCCGAGCCCCAGTAACTTGGCGGTTTTGTCGAACGCTTCGCCGGCGGCATCGTCGAGCGTCTCGCCGAGGAGTTCGTAATCGCCGATCCCGTTGATTCGCATCAACTGGCTGTGGCCCCCCGACACGAGCAAAGCAATGAATGGAAAATCCGGCGCCGGTTTCGTCATTAACGGTGAGAGCAGATGACCCTCAAGGTGATGGATGCCGAGCGCAGGCACCCGGAGTGCATAGGCCAATCCCTGGGCGATGCTTGCGCCCACGAGCAATGCGCCGGCCAGCCCCGGCCCCTGCGTATACGCAATCGCGCCCACGTCGGACAATGTGCTGTTCGCTTCGCGCAAGATGCTGCGAGTCAGCGGCAGCACGCGCCGGATATGATCCCGTGATGCGAGTTCGGGCACCACACCACCGAAATCTGCGTGTAATGCGGCTTGCGTATGCAGCGCGTGCGCGAGTAAACCGCGTTCTGCGTCGTAAAGTGCGACGCCGGTTTCGTCGCACGAGGTTTCGATGCCTAAAACGAGCATGTCATAGGTGAAAAGCGAGTTTAAATCATTATTTTGACAACGGAAATCCCGCTGTTATAATACGCGCCTTTCGTAATTTCTGAGCGGGAACATCCAGTTATGCCAACAGTACGAGTCAAAGAAAACGAACCATTTGAAGTAGCGATGCGCCGTTTCAAGCGCACTGTTGAAAAAACCGGTCTGCTCACCGAATTACGCGCGCGCGAGTTTTATGAGAAGCCGACCTCGGAGCGCAAACGCAAGCATGCCGCGGCGGTCAAACGCCATTACAAGCGCCTGCGCTCGCACATGCTACCGCCCAAGATGTTCTAGAACTTCCGCAGACGGAATGATTAGGGGTGAAGGGTAAAAACCTTCGCCCTTTTTGTTTTTTGGAGGCAACCTGCTTATGTCATTAAAAGCCCAAATCAGCGACGACATGAAGGCCGCGATGCGCGCCAAGGATGCGCCGCGCTTGTCTGCTGTCCGATTGTTGCTATCGGCAATGAAGCAGAAAGAAGTCGACGAACGCGTCGAGCTTTCCGATGCCGATATCGTGGCCATCATCGACAAGATGCTGAAGCAGCGCCGCGAATCGATCGTCCAATTCGAAAAGGGCGGCCGGCAAGATCTGGCCGACACGGAAAAATTCGAAGTTGGCGTGCTCCAGACTTATATGCCGCAAGCGTTGTCAGATGCCGAAGTTGAGGTCGAAATTACCGCCGCAATGCAGGCGTCCGGCGCGGCCGCAATGTCCGACATGGGCAAAGTCATGGCGGTGCTAAAGCCTAAGCTCGCGGGCAAGGCTGATATGAGCAAAGTCTCGGCGCTGGTCAGGGCCAAACTGGCCGGCTAAAAAAAGCTGTTGGGCGCGCGCTGGAACTTGCGCTGGAATCGACTATCATCAGGATGATGGCGGCAATGCGGACCGGTTGCCCCTTAATGCTCAACCCTCGATCCTCAATCCTTGTCACGTGATCCCGCAATCCTTCATTCAGGATCTTCTCAACCGCGTTGACATCGTCGACGTCGTCGAGCGCTACGTGCCGCTCAAGCGTGCGGGCGCCAATTTCGTTGCATGCTGCCCGTTTCATGGCGAGAAAACACCGTCATTTACGGTCAGTCAGACCAAGCAGTTCTATCATTGTTTCGGCTGCGGCGCACACGGTACCGCGATCGGTTTCATGATCGAGTATGCGGGCGTCGGTTTTATCGACGCGGTCAAGGATCTCGCGCAGAGCGCCGGCATGCAGATGCCGGAATTTAAACCCGAGCATCCGCGCGGCAAAACTGAAGAAGGTGATGATCTCTACGCGATCATGCTCAAAGCGGCGCAGTATTATCGCAACCAGTTGAAAAGCGCACCGCGCGCCATTGAATATCTAAAGATGCGCGGCCTGTCCGGGGAAATTGCCAGGGAATTCGGCATCGGTTATGCGCCTGACGGCTGGCAGAATCTGCACGCTGAATTTCCCGATTACGACGCGAAGGCTCTGGTGGCCGCCGGTCTGGTGATTCAAGGCGACGAAGGCAAGCGCTACGATCGATTCCGCGATCGCGTAATGTTTCCAATCGTCGATCAGCGCGGCAACGTTATCGGCTTCGGCGGACGCGTGCTGGACAAAGGCGAGCCCAAATATTTGAATTCACCGGAAACGCCGTTGTTTGAAAAAGGGCGCGAGCTGTACGGCCTTTATCAAGGGCGCCGCGCAATCCGCGATGCAGGCCGCGTGATAGTGGTCGAAGGTTATATGGACGTCGTCGCGCTCGCGCAAGCCGGGATCGGTTACGCGGTCGCAACGCTCGGCACTGCCACCACACCCACCCATGTACAAAAACTGCTGCGCCAGGTCGATGACGTTGTATTTTGCTTTGATGGCGACGATGCCGGACGGCGCGCGGCGTGGCGCGCACTTGAAAACAGCCTCGATCAATTAGCCGATGGCAAGCAGCTCTCGTTCCTGTTTTTGCCGCAGGGCGAAGACCCCGATAGTCATGTGCGCAAGCTCGGCAAAGACGCCTTCGAAAAGCTGCTCGGCGACGCGAAGCCGCTGTCACAATTTTTGATCGATGAATTAAAGTCGCATGTCGATCTCGCTACCGGTGAGGGCCGGGCCGCGCTGCTTAAAGAAGCGAAGCCGCTCGTCATGCGAATCAGCGCACGTTTTCTTGGCCGCATCATCCGCCAAAATCTGGCGCAGGTCGCCGGCCTCGACGTGCGCGACCTCGAGCGAGAATACGGCATCAAGGAATCGAGATCCGTGCAGGCTCGCCCGCAGTACCGGCGGTCCGTTCCCGGCTTCTGGTAGAACATGTTGTGGCAGCCCTCGCGCGCACACACGAGAGTGTCCCCGCGGCGCGGTTTGGACCCGACCTTGTTCCGGCACGCCGTGGAGCAGAACACCCGCCCGGTCGTGTGGCGAACCATGTCGGAGGGGTAGCGCAGCAGCGTCTTG
>JANYCE010000058.1 GCA_025360445.1 Betaproteobacteria bacterium | reverse complement strand
TGCCGCTGGACCCGCAGCGCTCGCGCGACTATTTAAGCCTGATGGCCGAGCAGGGCAAGCGCATGGAGCGGATAGTCGATGATCTGCTGACCCTGTCGTCGCTCGAATCGGCGCCGAGCCCGCCATTGGACGAACACGTGCACGTCGGGCCTCTGCTCGAACGTCTTAAGACGGTTGCCCTTGCGTTGAGCGGCAGCCGGCATAAGGTCGCGCTCGATGTCGAGTCCGGTTTCGAATTGCTTGGCGCAGAAAGTGAAATCGCGAGTGCCTTCGGCAATCTGGTAACCAATGCCATTCGCTACACGCCCGACGGCGGCGAAGTCCGCCTCACGTGGCGCGCTTCCCGTGATGGCGCGGAATTCGCAGTCAGCGATACCGGCATTGGCATCGCATCCGAGCATATCCCCCGGCTCACCGAACGTTTCTACCGTGTCGATCGCGGCCGCTCGCGCGCGACCGGCGGCACCGGACTCGGGCTCGCGATCGTCAAACATGTGCTGAGCCGGCACCAGGCGACACTCGATATCACGAGCGAGGCAGGCAGGGGCAGCCGCTTCGCCGCGCACTTTCCGGCGCGGCGGGTCGTCGCGGCCACCTCGCTTGAGGTGCCTGCGCGCGATTAGAGCGTCATTACCCTTGAGTCTGACGGGGCCCGGAAAGCAGCATGACCGCCCCGGGGCAATCGGTTCGCCCACTTATCTTTTTTGACTAATCGCTCACCGTTAAACCTGAATCGCTACGGTGCGATTCTGCGGGCGCCGGTTTTAACCGCGTGACGCCCATTTCCTGAACGACAGCTGAGATGGCATGCACTGCAGCCAGTATGTCGCGTTTTTCGATCGCCCCGATGCAGCCGATCCGAAAGGTGTCGCCGCGCGTAAGCTTCCCCGGATACAGCGCAAATCCGCGCGCGTGAACCTTGGCATAGAACGCTTTGAAGTCATACTGGGGGTCGGCCGGCGCATGCCAGGTGGTAATAATCGGCGCCTGCAAACGACGCGGCAAAAACGACACAAAGCCGAGCTCTTCCATGCCGTCGATCAACGTCGCGCAATTGGCGCGATAGCGCGCACTACGCCCTGCGATCCCGCCTTGCACGTCAAACTGGTCGAGCGCTTCAGAGAGGGCCGCGACGACGGTCGTCGGTGGCGTAAAGCGCCATTGGCCGGAGCGCTCGAAAGCGCGCCACTGGTCGTACAGATCAAGCGCTAACGAGTGGCAATTGCTCCGGCATATTTCGAGCGCAGCCTTGCGCAGAATTGCGAAGCCCACTCCGGGCACGCCCTCCAGGCATTTGCCCGAAGCCGCTACCAGGCCATCGAAGCGAATATTGCGCGCATCGATGTCGAGCGCGCCAAACGAACTCATTGCATCGACGATCAGCCCGCGCCGATGGCGGGCGACGACCGCCGAAATTTCTGCAAGCGGATTTAATATTCCAGTACTCGTTTCGCAGTGCACGACGACAACGTGCGAGAGAGACAGGTCGGCGGCGAGCGCTGCATCGACGGGAGCGGCGGTGATGGGCTGGTCTTCATCCGTCTGCAGGATGGTGCGCCGGCGGCCGATGATGTCGCAGATCGTAGCAATGCGTCGGCCGTATTCCCCGTTGATGCACACAAGCGCATGCGCGCTTTTCGGCATCAGCGTGCCGAGTGCAGCCTCCACGCAGAAGGTGCCGCTGCCCTGCATCGGCACACACACGTGTTCATCGCCGCCGCGCACAATATCGTTCAGCCGGCCTGCCAGCCTGGCAGTCAGGTCGATGAAGGCGTGGTCGCGCGATCCGTAATCTCGCAGTTGCGCTGCTTTGGTTTGCGCGGTGGTCGTCAACGGGCCGGGTGTCAGCAGGATGGTATCTGGTGTTATCGATGTCATAAGTGATTCTCCACATTGGGGCGGGCAAGGCGGCCGGTCCATTCAGATGGTCACGGCCCGGATGCGCGCGGACAGTAAGTCGATCACAGACACGAAAACTATAAGTATTAGCAGCACAGCAGCAGTCTGAGCGTACTGAAAACTGCGAATCGCTTCGTACAAGACCACGCCGATCCCGCCCGCGCCCACCATGCCGACGACCGATGCCGAGCGCACGTTGGATTCAAACCGATACAGCGAAAACGAAATCCATAGCGGCAGCACTTGCGGGATGACGCCGAACAGAATTTCTTCGAGCACATGGGCGCCGGTGCCGCGCACGCCCTCGACCGGCCGCGGATCGATCGCCTCTACCGCCTCGGAATACAGCTTGGCCAGTGTGCCGGTCGTATGGATCCAGAGCGCCAGCACGCCGGCAAACGGGCCAAGGCCCACCGCCACGATGAAGAGCATCGCGAACACCATCTCGTTAATAGCGCGGCAGGCGTCCATCACGCGCCGTACCGGCTGATAAATCCAGCGCGGTACCAGATTCGACGCTGACAACAGCGCGCAGGGGATCGCGCATACGACGCCCAGTGCGGTGCCCCACACTGCGATGTGCAGTGTGATCAGCATTTCGTCGACATAGATGCGCCAGTCGCGAAAGTCAGGCGGGAAAAAATCGCGGGCGAAAATGCTCATGTTGCCCGCGTGCGCAATGAGCTCGCCGGGCTTAATTTCAGCGCCGCGCCACGACCATGCCAGCAGCAAGGCCAGTGCCGCCCATCCCAAAGCGCCCATCAGTGAGCGCTTGGGCGTCGCGCCAAACTGCGTGGCCGCTGCGGCGGGTGCGTGTTTCACAGCGAGAGTTCCTGCCAAGTGTACCGGCGAGAGTGCGCTACGTGCTTAGCGTCGCGCCTGACGCTCAAGCTCTAACAGTTTGGCATCAATTTCAGCGAGCTTCTTCTGCTTGTCGTCAGCGCTGATCGTGGCATCCGATTCAACTTTGACCCGGTCCTTAAAATTCTCAAGCTGGCGGATCGGAATAAGTTGCGCATTACTCGAGTCGCGAAAGCCGGTGTAATTGTAGATATTTTTCAATACCGCCTTTTCAGCAGCGTCAGTCTTGCCATAATTCAGGATGAAGTCTTTTAACTTCGCTTTTATCGCGGGGTCAAGGTCCTTGCGCCATACCAGCGGGTCGGACGGAATCAGCGGGGACTTCCAGATGACGCGCAGTTGCTGGAGCAACTCGGGTTTCGTCATTTCGAGCTTTTCCATTTCTTCGGTGTTACTGGTCGCGACATCCACGTGCTTGTTCAACACGGCTTGCACGTTGGCGCCATGACTCGCATTGCGCACGACTTTGAAGTGCGTTTTTGGCTCGATCTTGTTTAAAGCAAACACGTAGTAGCCGGGGACCAGAAATCCCGACGTGGAATTCGGGTCACCGTTGCCGAAGGTATAACTCTTACCGTTTTTTAAAACATCGTCGAGCGACGTGATGGCGCTGTCTTTGTGCACAATCAGCAGCGAGTGATAACCGAGCGAGCCGCCCGAATACACGATCTGCGCGAAGACTTCGCTGTTGGCGCGGTCGACGGCTTCCATCGCGGCCTTGTTGCCGTACCAGGCGACCTGCACCTTGTTGAAGCGCTGAGCTTCGATCACGCCCGCATAGTCCGGCGCGTAAAACGACTTTATTTTAAGTCCGGTCTTTTTTTCCATGTCGCGGAAGAAAGGCTCCCAGCGCTCGCGCTGGGTCGATGCCGTGTCTGTTGCGATAATGCCAAAATTGATTTCCTGCGCGCCCGCAAACACTGGAAATCCCAGTGCGCAAACAAAGCCGGCCAGTGCGAGCCATTTTTGCATAATCGTTTTTTCCTCAGGTTATATATGGGTATGTTCAGGCTGCAGCGTGCGCCGCCCTGATGGGTTGCCGCACCGGTGTTGTCGGCATCGACGCGTCACGCACTGGCGTGAGCAACTCGGTAGCGGCGTTGCCGTAGATAGCGCGCAACGCAGCAACGTCGAGGTTGCGGGAAGGCCCGTCATACACGACCCGGCCGTCGTGCAGCGCAATCGCGCGCGGACAGTAGCGAATGGCGAAATCGATTTGATGCAGGCTGACGAGTATCGTAAGGCCGCGGTCGTGATTCATCTGCGCGAGCATTTCCATCACGTGACGCGCCGACTCGGGGTCAAGCGATGCAATCGGTTCATCGGCAAGAATGATTCGCGCGCGCTGTACGAGCGTGCGCGCAAGTGCGGCGCGCTGTTGCTGGCCGCCGGATAATTCGCCCGCGCGCTGATTAGACTGTTCGAGAATGCCAACGGCGGCGAGTTCGTTCAACGCTGCAACGCGCTCGGTATGGCTGAAGCGCCCGAGAAGAGAGCGCCACAGCGGCACCCAGAATAGCAGACCTGTCAGCACGTTTGTCAGAACGCTTAATCGACTGACCAGATTGAACTGCTGGACCACAAAGCCGATTTCCGCGCGCAATTCGCGGATGTTTTTCGCGACGCGCCCATCCGCCTGCGTGGTGCGGCCGAACACGAGGATGGAACCGGTGTCGGCTGGCAGGAAGCCCGCGATGTGACGCAGCAGCGTCGACTTGCCGGAGCCCGAAGCGCCGATCAGCGCGACCATCTCACCGGATTTAACGACGATGTTGATGTCATTGAGGACGGGGCGGCCAGCCTGAAAGCTTTTCGTGAGATTGCGGATTTGCAAAGCGGGAGGCGCGGCGTGTGCACTCATAAGCGCGCATGTTATGCGTCGTACATTGCAGTCGTATGACAACTTCAGGCGTTGACAATCGTCAATCAGTTTGCGTTTAATACGCGAGTGAATGCGTCATCCGGCGTGATCACCAAGCATGACGCGAGAATAAGTCATGCGCGCACAAAAGGCAGAGCAATGATCGCAGCGAAACACTCCGTCACCGTCAACGATCGCGCTTATCGATGGATGGATCGACCGCTGATCGTGATCTGCGTCGACGGCAGCGAACCTGATTACATCACGCAGGCGATCCGCGCCGGCGCGGCGCCTTACTTGCAGGAGATGTGCGGCAAAGGCACCTCGCTGCTCGCCGACGCTGTCGTGCCGAGCTTCACCAATCCCAACAACCTGTCGATCGTGACTGGCGTGCCGCCCGCAGTGCATGGCATCTGCGGCAATTACTTTTATGACCGTGAAACCGGGACGGAAGTGATGATGACCGATCCCGCCTACCTGCGCGCCGGCACGATACTCGCTGGGTTTTCGCATGCCGGTGCAAAGGTCGTCGTCATCACCGCCAAAGATAAATTATGCAGATTGCTGGGCCACCAGCTCGAAAACGGTATTTGTTTCTCGGCGGAAAAGGCCGACCAGACCACCATGGCGGTAAACGGCGTCGATGACGCGCTGGCGCTGAGCGGCATGGTGTTGCCGGCAGTCTACAGCTCGCAACTCTCTGAATTCGTGTTTGCCGCCGGCTTAAAGCTGATGGCCACGCAGCGTCCCGACATAATGTATTTGTCGACGACGGATTACGTTCAGCACAAGGATGCGCCGGGCACTCCGGGCGCCAATGCGTTTTACTCAATGTTGGACGCATACCTGCGGCAGCTTGACGCGCTGGGCGCGACGATCGCGCTGACAGCTGATCACGGCATGAATGCAAAAACTGATGCGAAAGGCGACCCGAATATCATCTTTCTGCAAGACGCGCTCGATGAGTGGATTGGCAAGAACGCAGCGCGCGTAATTTTGCCGATAACCGACCCTTACGTGGCGCACCACGGCGCGCTCGGCTCGTTCGCCACTGCGTATCTGCCGGCCGGCGTGCAGGCCGGCAACATCGTCACGCGGCTGGCGGCATTGCCCGGCGTCGAAGCCGCATACGAACGAGCGGCCGGCTGCCGGCGTTTCGAGTTGCCGGAGGACCGGATGGGCGACGTCATCATCGTGGCCGAGCGGCATAGCGTGCTCGGCACTACTCGCGACCGGCATGATCTGTCGGGACTCGAGGTGCCGCTGCGCTCGCACGGCGGCACTGCGGAAAAAACGGTGCCGATGTTGTTTAACCGTCGCGCGGTCGGCATTGATTTTTCACGCCGTCTGCGCAATTTCGATATTTTCGACATAGCTCTTAACCGTCTCCAATAGAAGCACTATGTCCCTTGGCCATCTATTTGATCAGCGCGCTGACACACCAACGATGCGCGGCGTGGATGACTGGCACCAATTTCACGCTGCAATCGCGCTGCAAGAATTATTTCCGGAGGCGGTGCTCGCGCCGATTCGTTTGCACGTTGACGCGAAGCGGCACCTCTGCGCGATCGACAGCGCCTATCGGGGAATGTTATCGCTGGATTCCAGGCGCAGCCTCGAACTCCAGGGCGGCCGTTATGGCGCCGCCGGGTCAAAAAAGTTTCTTGATAGAAACCATGCAGATGACGCCATATCACTCAGGCGATGGGATGATCTGGTAAAAGTCGCGGGCAAAAAAACGCCCAAGTTAAAACACTATCTGGACATCGCCGCCCTGTGCGCAGCCCGCTAAGGCGAGCTGGGACGCGGTGATGTGGCGCTATTACAATCCCGTCGATATTTACTTCGGCGCCGGCGTCCTCGCAGAGTTGCCGCGACGGGTGGGCGCGCGCAAAGCAGTTGTCATTACATTCCCGGAGGCCGCCGCGCTGGGGCTGACAGACCGCCTGCGGAAAATGCTTGGTGACTCGCTGGTCGGGGTGATCAGCGATACGCAGGCGAATCCTGATGTCGCGCAACTCGCCCGGCTCTACGAAAGTTTCTGGCGGGACTTTCATCATTGCGATGTAGTAGTCGGCGTAGGCGGCGGCAGCACGCTCGATACCGCGAAGGCGCTGATGATAGGGACTGCAAGCGGGCGCTTTGCGGAATTAATCGATTTGCTCGCCGCGGGTGCGACTTTCGTGCCGGCGCGGTTCAAACGGTTGATCGCGGTGCCCACCACCGCCGGCACCGGCAGTGAAGTAACGCCCTATGCGACGATTTGGGATGCGGCCCCCGGGCGCCATCAGAAATATTCGTTGCAGTTGCGTGAAACCTGGGCCGAGGCAGCGCTCATCGATCCGGAACTCGCACTGTCGCTGCCCCCAACCGTCACGCTTCATAGCGCGCTCGACGCCCTTTCGCATAGCCTGGAGTCGATCTGGAACGTGAATGCCAATCCCGTGTCGGATGAGCTGGCGGTCGCGGCGGCCCGCGCAATCCTCACGACCTTGCCGTCGCTGATGGCAAGTCCCGGCGAGATCGAGTTGCGCAGTCGCGTCGCGCACGCCGCGCTTACCGCCGGACTGGCGTTCTCCAATACCAAAACTGCGCTCGCCCATTCGATATCGTACGAAATGACGTTGAAATACGGTCTGCCGCACGGCCTGGCTTGTTCGTTTACGCTGCCAATGGTGCTCGAACGCGCGGTCGGCCACTGCGCGGGGCGGGACGCAGTGCTTGCCCGGGTGTTCGACTGCCGGTTAAACGAGGCGGCGTCCGCGCTGCATGATTTTCTCGAGCGACTAGGCGTCAGCACGCGCTTCGAGAATTACGGGGTGGCCGCCGCCGAGGCTGAGCGCATGGTACAGAATGCGCTCAGCGGCGTCCGTGGCCGCAATTTTGTAGGCGCTGGAACATGAGCGGGATGATTAGCCTTTAAGCTGTGCGGGCCGCCGTCATGAATTTGTAACATTGCCGTTATAAGCTCACAAAAATTGAGCAAGTCGCAAAGGCCGGCCGATTCAGCAACACCGGGGCAGAATCCAATAAATGATAAACGCTTGAAATTCTGATTCAGCGGCCGTATTTTTGCATTGCGATTGAAATGTGTGTCTTCGCAGTGCGACTGCGACGAATGTGCGCCACATGCTGTGCTCTCGCCAACATGGATGGAAGCGATGAAAACCTTAAAAGTCACGCCGGGCCGGTATCGGGTACTGCAAAATCTCACGCGCAAGGAAATTGCGTTATTAAAAAAACATCCGAAAATTTTGCTTGAATCGCGCCAACTAATGCACGCGTGCAAAAAAGTCATCAAGCGAATTGAGAGCATTTCTGAGTACGCGAGCCGCCGCAAGCGGCAGACCGCCTACAAACGCATTACGGTGATTTGTCAGAAAGCCATCGAACGGATTGAAAAGTAGCCGTGTCACAGCACTGCCGGCGCCAGTTTTTTTGCACTGAACATATCTGTGGATAAGGCTGTGGATATTTTTCCGGACCAAGCTTGCGGAGCACGCGCCACGCGCATCGGCATGCGATAACCTGTTTTTTAAGCAGATGCGGGTCCGGCAAGATAGCCGCAACCGGCCGCATTTACGTTTTTAATCTGCTTGAGTTATGAAAAAGAATTGCTTTACAGTGCGGTCAGATTGGTGGGTTGAGCGGTGTCCTGATTAGGCTCCAAGCGCTGCCGCAAGCAATCGACCCCGATCAAGCCCTGCTCCAAACATTAAGTTACCCCCGATTTATTCAATGGTCATTCGACCATTCGACCAATCGACGGCCGACTTTCGTTTGCCCCCCCTACTTTCCCTGAGGAATTCTGATGAATAATCCAGGCA
>JANYCE010000019.1 GCA_025360445.1 Betaproteobacteria bacterium | reverse complement strand
ACGCCGGACAATCCGCCATCGACGTTGATGCAGGTTCCGGTTACATAGCTTGCCGCGTCCGACGCGAGAAACGCAATCACATTGGCGACTTCAGCCGATTCGCCCATGCGCCCGAGCGGCACCGATTTACCGGTTTGGATGTAATGGTCTTCCACGCTCAAGCCGCCTTTTGCCGCACGCCGTTCCTGCTGCATCGACTTGATTTTGCCGACTGCGACTGCGTTCACGAGAATGTTAAACGGCGCAAGTTCTTTCGACAGCCCCTTGGTCAAGGCGAGCCCGGCGGCACGGCTGACGGTCGTCGGAAACTGCGCAGCGCCCGGCTGTTTCGCCGCGACCATATTTAGATTGATGATACGCCCGCCGCCTTGCTTTTTCATATGGGGAATTGCCGCGCGTGTCGTGCGCACCTGCGCCATGACCTTGATTTCGATGTCGTGCGCAAAATCGGCATCGGTGACTTGGTCGAACGCGGCCTGCCCGGTGCCGCCCGCATTGTTGACGACCACATCGATACGACCAAAGCGTTTAACGGTCTCTTCGATGAAGCGCTCCATGTCGCCCGCCTTCGCCGCATCGGCAACCACGGTCAGCACCTCGACGCCCAGCTTGCGGCATTCGGCGGCTTTGATTTCCATTATTTCGGCGCGCCGCGCGCAAATCGCCAGCATGCCGCCGAGTTCGGCGACACGGGTCGCAGTTGCACCGCCTATACCTTCGCTGCCGCCGGTGATGGCGACGACCTTACCTTTGAGACTTAATTGCATGGGATTATTCCTTTTTGAAAGAGTGGGGGTGATTTAGCAAGTTGGTGATTTGGTAATTGGGTGATTGGGTGATTGGGTGATTAAGCGATTAACCCAATCACGCGATCGCTCAATCCCCTAATCACTGCTCTTGATCCCCGCATCCTTGATTAATTTTCCGAACCTGGCGATGTCAACGCGGATCAGCATAGCCATCGCCTCCGGCGTGCCGCCGACCAAATCAAATCCTAATGGAATCAGTTTCTCGCGCACTTCAGGCGCCGCCAAAGTGCGCGTAATGTCGGCGTGCAATTTAGTAACGAGGGTGGCAGGCGTACCGGCCGGCAGCAGATAGCCGGTCCAGGAATCAAAATCAAAGCCTGGCACGCCGGCTTCAGCGACAGTCGGTACTTCCGGCAACGTCGCAGAGCGCTTCGGACTGCCGATTGCGAGCACGCGCAGGCGCCCCGTTTTCATATGCGGCACGACGTTCGACACGCCGGTGAACATCATCGGCACCTGCCCGCCGAGTACGTCGCTAAAAGCGGGGCCCAGTCCTTTATAAGGCACATGAACGATATTGATGCCGGTATCGACGCGCAGCATTTCCATCGGTAAATGCTGCGCGCTGCCGACACCGCCCGACGCGTAATTAAGCTGCGCCGGATGTGCTTTCGCAAGCACGATCAACTCTTTGACCGACTTCACCGGTAACGACGGATGCACGACGAGCACCACCGGAATCGTTGCCGCCATGGTGACCGGCACGAAATCCTTGAGCGCATCGTATGGCAACTTGAGGTAGAGATGGGGATTGACAGCGAGCGTCGCAATGTTGCCAAGGTAAACCGTATAGCCATCGGGCGGCGCCCTGGCCGCAGCTTCGGTGCCGATAATGCCGTTAGCGCCGATGCGGTTGTCGATCACGACCTGCTGGCCCCATCCGTCCCCGAGTTTCTGGCCGAGCACGCGCGCAAGCGTGTCGATCGCACTGCCGGCCGTGAACGGCGTGATGATCCGCACCGGCTTGAGCGGATAGTTTTGGGCCTGCGCACACGCCGCAAGCAGCATTAAACCAGCGCCCAGCCAACTTTTGGTCACGCAAGCTCCTCGTCTAAACTTCGGGCGAACATCATAGCGTCATCCTCGCAATTTTGTGAGATCAAGCTGCTACGGATCAGCGGTCGCACTCTGCCGGGCTTGGTGGAGGGCAAGCCGCTCACCGTGTAAATCCGGCGGCGCTGTGGCGTTAAACGACGATGCGCCGGGACGGCCGAGCGGATAAAATCGGCGCATTGGTGAACCTGGAATAAAAACATGCACAGATTATTCGATGAAGAAACACACTCGGCATTGCAGCAACTGATGGATGAGACCATCGAAGCGCTGCAGCTCGCGAAAGTGAGTCCTGATGTCGACGATCTCGGCGCGACGATCGCGGTCGCCTTGCTTAAACTCGGGCTCGCCACCAGTTTCGTTGAACAGAAATATCCCGGCTTTGCCAAAGACGTCGAGGAAAAACGCCAGCGCGTGCTGAGCGCCCTCATGCCGCGACACTGATTCGTAATTTTTGCAGGAGCACACTTTGCGTAATTCGATGATTGCAGTGCTACTGACCAGTGTCCCGTTATTCGCTGTGGCGCAGACTTATCCTAGCAAAACGATTCGCATCGTCGCGCCATTCGCCGCCGGCAGCACGATCGATCTGCTCGGCCGGCTGATTTCGCCGAAGCTGTACGAAGCTCTCGGCCAGCCTGTGATTGTTGAGGACCGGCCAGGCGCGGGAGGCATGATCGGTCTCGATTCGGTTGCCAAATCAGCCCCCGATGGCCACACGCTCGTCATCGGCGCGTTGGGGCCGCTCGCGATGAATCCCGCGCTCTACCCCAAGACGCCGTTCGATCCCGTCAAGGATTTTGCGGCGGTCAGTCTGCTGGCAACCGGGCCCGTCGTCATCGCGGTGCATCCGTCGATTCCCGCGCGCGATATCAAGGAACTCGTCGGGCTGGCTAAAAAACGACCGGGCCAGCTCAATTTTGGTTCGCCGGGGGTCGGCAGCAGTCCGCATCTGACTGGCGAACTATTTAAACTCATTACTAAAACCGACATCGTGCATAGCGCCTACAAAGGCAACGCGGAGGCGATCACCGATTTGATCGGCGGACAATTGAGCGTGGTGTTCACCGGTGTGCCACCCGTGGTGCCGCTCGCCAAGGCAGGCAAGGTTCGCTTGCTCGCGACGACGGGCAGGCAACGCCTGGCAAGCTTGCCCGACGTGCCGACCATCCGTGAAGCCGG
>JANYCE010000423.1 GCA_025360445.1 Betaproteobacteria bacterium | reverse complement strand
GGCGGTATTGGCAGGGTAAACGGGCACCCAGCGGTGCGCTCACGATCCGATCAGACCGTTTAGCGCTCAATTCATCGTTCCGCTCGATTACCATGATCAACATCGCTCAATTCATCAACTCAAGTCCGACAGGCTGCTAGTCCTGGTTTATCCGGCACGACAAGCTCGCCTTTTTCCATCACGGGTATTTCTTCCCACAGCGGGATCGACCACGCGATGTATTCGACTGTGAGTCCGTTCGGGATGCCGGCGATGAGATGCACGTGCCGTTTGGGCAGCACGTGGCTCACGACCGGCACGTTGAACGCTTCGCACATGCCCGCGATTTTGAGCCACGGCGTGATGCCGCCTGCGCGCATCAGATCGATCATTGCGATGTCGACGGAGCGCGCTTCGAGCATGTGGCGAAACGGCACCGCGCCATAGGTATATTCACCGCCGGCTACGGGTGTCGACAGCGCATTGGCGACGCGCGCGAGTCCGGCAAAATCATCATGCGCGGCCACGTCTTCAATCCAATACAGATGAACGTCCTCGATGCGTTTACCGATGTCGACGCCCCGGACGCAACCGGGCCGCCGGCAAGCGGTTCGACGGCGGGCAGGCGAATGGTCTGGACTTTGGCGTGGGTAATTTTCATGTTGTCTCCTTCATAAGCCTAACCAAAGGCAGGTGGCGGGTGAGGGCACAGAAAGCACAGAAAAAATCCAACCCAAAACCTTCGATAAGTTTTTGCGGCGTTGCTGCTTTTCTGTGTGTCCTTCTCGCCCTCTGTGCCCTCTGTGCCTGAGTTTTAGTTTTTCCTGGCGCGTTAAAACATCATCTGTCCGCCGTTGACCTGAATGGTCTGGCCCGTGAGGAAGCTCGCGGCGGGGCCGGCGAGAAAGCGCACTGCGCTGGCGATTTCTTCGGCTTCACCATAACGGCCGAGCGGAATATTGGTGGGTGCCGGACGTGCCTCCCGGCCCGGCGCGCGCGTCGTATTCATGGTGCCGGGTGCAATGCAGTTGGCGCGAACATTTCGATCGCCGAATTCGCGCGCGATGCCGCGCGTAAAACCGACGAGCCCGTGTTTGGCAACCGAGCCGTTGACGCGGTGCTTGGCGCCCGACAGCGATTGCATGCCGCCGAGGGTGATAATCGCGCCGCCGCCATTTTTGAGCATCTGCGGAATGCACGCCTGCGCGCAGTAAAACGCGCCGTCGAGTGTTATGCCGAGCGGCAGACGCCATTCGTCATAGGTGAGATCGAGAAACGCCTTTTCGCTGCGCACGGACGCGTTAAGCACCAGTATGTCGATACCGCCGAAGCGCTCGATGATTGCATCGGTCATTGTCTTAACTGCACCGGCGAGGGCGATATCGGCGACGTAGACCTCAGCCTTGCCGCCGATGGCGCGAATTTCCTGCGCGACTTTTTCGGCGTCGTCTTTGGATGTTCGCGTGTTGATGGCGACCGCCGCACCGCCGGCCGCCAATGCGAGCGCGGTGGCACGTCCTATATTGCGCGCGCCGCCCGTGACGAGCGCGACCTTACCTGCGAGTTCAGTGCCTGGCGCATATGCGCCGCCTGTGCTGACTGCCATTGCTCATTCTCCTGTCGAGGTTGCTGCATAATTAAACGAAAACGCATTAAACAAAACTACTTGTAACGAAGCCGCGTAAGCAAAGCTGCGAGCTGCGAGCTGCGTAAAGCGAAACAACATTTAACGAACAGCGCAATACGAGACGTAGCCAAGGATAGCCGATTGGCGAAGCGCACGTGAACGCCTGCCCGAGGACGGGCGGCACCGTATGGTTTGAGTTAACATTCGAGTCCTAAAAATGGGATGGCGAGGAGAACGGCAATGAAAAAATATTCATGCAGCGCCATCGCATTGTTCTCCGGCGCACTGTTCCCGCTAATGGCATGCGCGCAAAATTATCCCGACAAGCCGATCCGCGTGATCGTGCCGGTGCCCGCGGGCGGGACGCCGGATGTCGTCGCGCGCATGGTGGCGCCCGGCCTCTCGAACCTGCTTGGTCAGCAACTCGTAATCGATAACCGCGGCGGTGCCGGCGGATTGATCGGCGGCGAGATGGCGGCGAAGGCGTTGCCTGACGGGTACACGCTGTTTTTCAGCAGCCCTGGCTCATTGACCATCCTGCCGCATCTGCAGAAGCACGTGAATTACGACACGCTGCGGGATTTTGCGCCAATCAGCCTCGTCTCGCTCGGGCCTTTCCTGCTCATTACCCATCCGTCAGTGGCGGCAAAAACGGTCAAGGAACTGCTTGCGCTTGCTAAAGCCGAACCGGGCAAACTTAATTATGCATCCGCCGGCAACGGCGCGGCCAACCACCTCGCGATGGAATTGTTCAAGAGCATGGCCGGCATTAATCTTACCCACGTGCCGTACAAAGGCGCGCCGCAGGCAGTGACCGATCTGATCGGCGGCAGCGTTAACCTGATGTTCAATTCGATTCCGCCGGTGATTCAACACATCAAAGCGGGCCGCTTGCGCATGCTCGCGGTGTCGAGCGCGAAACGCTCGCCGCAGTTGCCTGATGTACCGACGGTCAGCGAGGCTGGCGTGCCGGGTTACGAGTCGATTACCTGGTTTGGCTTGCTGGCACCCGCGAAAACGCCCGCCGCAATCACGGCGCGTTTGCACCGGGAAATTATCAAGGTTGTGCGTTCGCCCGAGATGAAAGCGCAGCTCGAAATTCAGGGCTACGATGCGGTCGGCGGCACTCCCGCGGAATTCGCCGCGTTCATCCGCGCGGAATCGGAAAAATACGCGAAAGTCATAAAAATATCAGGCGCCAAAGTGGATTGATGCAAAATGATTGAGCGGTCCACAGGTCACGTGAGTAGTAATTAAGTAATTCGGTGATTAAGCGATTCGGTCATTCAGCCATCAGATCGTTTGATCATAAATCCAACAGCACTCAATCGCTAAATCGCTAAATCACTAAATCACCATCGAACACTCCTCGCCAAAAAACCAATGACCAAGCTCGTCGTATTGATTACCGCACCGAACGTATCGGACGCCGCTAAGGAAATCCTGCGCGCCGCCAACGCCAACGTCATTTACATGCCTAATCCAGTCACCGAGGACGCGTTGCTTGCGCAGTTCGCCGCCGCCGATATCAATGCGATCCTGTTGCGCGGTTCACCGCCTTTGACGCCGCGCGCTCTCGACGCAGCCCCGCACTTAAAAATCATCGCCAAGCACGGCGTCGGTGTCGACAGCGTAGACATCGACGCCGCCACTGCGCGCGGCATTGTGGTCGTGACGGCGGGTGACGCCAACGCCGATGCGGTCGCCGAACAATCGATCATGTTCATGCTGGCGCTCGCGCGCGAACTTCCGCGTTATCAGCGCGGGCTGCGCGAAGGCAAATGGGAGAAGGGCGGCGCGGTGGGACGCGAATTTCGCGGGCGCATCGTTGGCATCGTCGGGCACGGGCAGATCGGCAGCCGCACGGCACGCCTCGCGCGCGCACTCGGTGCCCAGGTGGTGCTGTATTCGCGCTCGCCCATCCTTGAACCCGACGGAATGGAAGTCGAAGACAATTTCGAGCGCCTGTTG
>JANYCE010000422.1 GCA_025360445.1 Betaproteobacteria bacterium | reverse complement strand
GGCGGTATTGGCAGGGTAAACGGGCACCCAGCGGTGCGCTCACGATCCGATCAGACCGTTTAGCGCTCAATTCATCGTTCCGCTCGATTACCATGATCAACATCGCTCAATTCATCAACTCAAGTCCGACAGGCTGCTAGTGTTGCACTCGTTCTTACTGGAGCGCCAGATGATTCGAGCGTCGTCGCTGCCTTGCTTTTGATTTGTCACTGCAACCTGATTTCATAATTTCCCGCGCCGCGCGCGACTGAAATCGTGCGCAGAAGCGGTTCAAGCTGCTCGCGATGTTGCGGCGCAACCCGCGCACTTGCGTTAAACGCCGGCCGGACACCCGGCCCCCACGACCCGCTGCCATCGAGCTGCAGAGCCCCATCGAGAGTGCGCAGGACAGCTGTCATGCCGGTTCCGGCCTGCGCAAAGCGCAATTCGTAGTTTCCCAATGGAGAAACACGTGTTAGCGCCGAGCTGGCGGCGTGCCACTCGACGGTGCCGTGACCTTGCACTCCGCCGTTGCCGATCGTCATATCTGCAACATGCACAATCAGATCGCCGCCCAGGCCGAATGGCGCGAGTTGCGGCGCAGCGATCCCGAGAATGGCGGCCGGTACGCTAATGTCAGCGTCCGACAATTCGATACGCGCGCGCGACATCGTGACGGTAAAGCGCTTGGCAGGCGGCTCCAACTCGATATCGCACGCGACCCGTCCCCGCAGCAACGATGCCGGCTGCATGTGCCAAACGATACTTTTGGTAACCCCGGCCTGGCGGGCCGCATCCAGAATTTGCAATTGTCCCGCGCCTGACCATACGGTCCCGCGGGCGTCGGCGATGCGCAGCCTGCCTTCGCTCGCCCGCTCGAGAACCGCATCTGCCACTGATGCCGGCGCGCGGACGATCAGCAGCAGCAGGTACATCGATGTCCCTGCCGCAATCAACTGCCAGCGTTTCATTTTTGGCCGGGACGGACCAGTGTCGCGGAAATGCTGACGAGCCCCGGCGTGCCCAGTGCCTCAATGCGACAAGTCTCGACGTGCACTTTCTGCGCAGCGAGATTTACTATCAAACTCAACCAATCAGCAAACGCAATCGAGCCGAACACGACTTTCACCTGATTGGCGTCAGCTGCTTCCGTACTCAGCAAGGCCTTGGTCAAACCCGCGGTGCCCGCCTGCGTTTGCACGAGGACGCGCAGGTCGGTCTGAGACACTGTCGCCTGCGGTGCCGCCCGCAAGCGTTGGTACTCGGCGGCATGCATGTCGAGGAGACGCGCCCGCTCGCGTGATGCTGGAATTGTAGCTGTGCGCAGTTCCAGGCGTAGCCGGTCCACCGATTGAATAAACCACAGACAGAAACCCAGGCTCACAGCAACCGCGACGCTAGCAATCAGCAGGCGCACGCCATGAGAGCAGGCCTGCCACGACGATATAAAACGTGCGTGGAGCACGCGCGCCTGTGCTTTCATAGGGCGCGCACCGTGACCACGAATCCGCCGCCGGCATTGCGGGCGGGCGTCATGGAAGCATCGACGTTTGCACTGCCTTGCAGCCGCGCCACGAAACGTCGCGCGGCAGTTGCATCGATGCCCGAGATCTCGAACGAAAGACGCCCCTGCTCATACGACGCCACACGCAGAGCGCCCGCCGGGAATTCTTTCAACGCGGCTGCAGCCTTTTCTACCATCGGCAAAAAATCTCCGGCATCTGCGACGCCGGCGGCATGGCGCGCGCCCGCGAGCATGCGACGCATCTGCAGCGCCGGGTCGACGACCGCGACCGCATCAGGAACTGCTGCCCGAAAACGCGCTTCCATCTGCTGGTTCAGCGCGCGCTGCTCGCTTCGTAACAGCGACCAATCGGCCGCCACCGCCAAGGTATGCAGTGCGAGTGCGAGGCCGGCAACCCATGCGGCGGGCTTCAGGCGCGCAGCCAAATTGTCAGGTAAGCGCCAGCGAGAACGTGTTTGTACGAGGTTGGTTCCGCGTTCGATTGACGCGGCTCGCCAGTCCCATGCGCCCGCCAACCGCACGGGGACGCCAAGTTCGGATTTCCAGGCGTCAAGGTCAAGGGCTGCATCGGGCATGCTCAAATAAATGGCCAGCCCGGTCGGTGCATCTCCTCTAGCTTCGGCCGCCTCCAACATCAAGCGAAGCGACAAAGGCGGCGCTCGCCGGGTGCCGCAATCGGTTGCAGCGCCCTCGAATTCGCCGGCGCGAATGAAACCTTCGGCGCCATCCCACGCGAGACTCCATTCACCGTAGCCCCGTGGCAGCAGCAAAGTTTCACAAAAACATTCGTAACGGTGGATGCCCGCTGCAGCGAGCGCTTCGAGCCACCGATTCAGTCCTTTTTTATCCATTACCGCGAGCACATCGGCGGTGCCGGCAGTGCCGAGCCAGCTCGCGTAGTGCGCCTCGGGCTCGCCGAGCGTCTCATCCTCGACCGCAAACGCCAGCACCGGACTCGCACGGCGTTTCGCCCCTTGCGGCAAATTTGCGCGTGTTAGAAGAACTTCGTCGGCGGGAATTATTAGTTGTACGCGCCGGGCGCCTCGCGGCGTTTGCGCGAGCGTGCCTTCGCCCTGGATCGCAGGCCGCCCCGCATCAATCACCGCCCAGCGACAGCGCGGTGGACCGGCGTTTAACGAGCAATAAATACGCAGCAGGCTCACAGCGTCTTCTGCCACACGATGGCCGGCCAGCCGGTGCCTTCGCGGGTAAGCAGCGCCGAGCCGCGCGCCTGGGACTTGCCGATGGTGGCACGCATAGACACGATGAAATATTGACTCGACAGCGCAATGCCTGACGCGGGTACCGCAAGCCGGGCGGGTAGCCGGTTTGCAAAATCAGCCACCGAACTAAAATAAATACGGTCGCGCTGTGCTACCAGCGCGCGCGCGACATCGAGGCCCATGCCGTCGATCGTCGCCGCCAGCACTTCAGCTGATGCCGTATTCACATTTACTTGCGTCGCATGCGGTAACGCCGTCACAAATGGCCGCAACCGCACGCGCACGTTGTTATCGAAACCGCGCACCAGTGCAAGTTCCGAAATGTCGGCTAGCGGTTGGTTGGCCGCCAGATAAGGCGGCCGCAATGAAAGGTAATATTCATCTTCAGCGCCGTCGGCAGACTGCAACTCGCTGTCGCCGTCCATCCAGTCCACAAGCGCGTCCGCCAGCGTCGTCGGCAAATCGAGTATTGAGAGCAGACGGCGGAATCGCCCGAGTTCAGCGCGGTTGATCATCCCGCCAATCGCAATGTTATTTAAATTGAACACGCCTTGCTGATCTTCGATAAATCCCGCGACTTCACCATTGTTGACGGGGAATGGCGCGGGCCTTAGCGCCCACGGTTCGCCAAGGTGATCGACGTTGCTCGTGCGGCGATCATCGTTGAGCACGACCCGGGCCCAATCTACACCCGCGCGAACGAGGCCTTGTGCCTGCGCGTGATCGGCCGTAAGTTCGCTGTGACGCGCCCATGTGCTTTGGGACACCATAATCGCGGTCGCGGTCATCGCGGCGAGCGCGACCACACCCATGGCGAGCACGATGGCAACGCCGCGTTGTGACTTTTTCATGCCGATTTGAGTTCGAATATGCGCACGATGTTTTCGCCGGACGCGAGCACCAGGCGCAGTTGCACGGCGCGCGGGATTTGAGTGTCAGACGCCGCTGCGGGCCACGCCTCAACCCACGCCATACTGGCATCGAGGTAACGCAATTCAAACGTGGTTACCTTGTCGACCAGCGCATGTCGCTCGGGGACCGTGTTAGGTGCGATGTCCAGTCCCGGCCACAGCCACAACTCGATCTCCTGCTGTGCATTGAGGCCGTACGCAATCCGCCGCGCGCTATCCGCGCCGTCTGTTGAAGCAAACCGGCTGAATTCGAGGCGTGACGATCCCGCAATAGCTGGCGGCGTTCTCCAGGCGGGCGCGCTGCCGCCGGCGCTGCGCACGGCGCGCGGCATTGCGAGGTGGACGTCATGCTCGAAGCGCGCGAAAAATGCCGCGATGTTTCGCCATTTGGCCGTTTCCTGTGCGACGTGTTCCCGCGTCTGGATTACCGCGCTGAGGCCGCGATAAGACATCAGCGCGAGCAACGACAAAATAAGCAATGCGCTCAAAAGTTCGATCAAAGTGAAACCCGACCCTGAGCCGGCGTTACGCGGAGTGTTCATCGGCGGGCGGACTGGGGTTGCGCAAGGATGCCCGACAAGCGTGCCGACGAATGAGATTCTTCACTCGCTGTAAACACCAGCACGTCGACCCGCCGAAACGCGGGGCTCGGCAGTGCGGTCACCTCTTCACGCCACCTGAATTCAACGCCCGATTGATACTGCGATCCGCGTTGAATGCCAAGTGGCAACCAGTCTCCCCGCGCCCGGTGCTCCGCCATGACATTTGCGGCCACCCAGCCTGCGAAAAGTCGCGTGCGCAATTCGCCGACATTGCCGGTGCCCTGGCCGGCCGCGCGCAACGCCGCCAGCAAGGCAATTGAAACAATCGCCAGCGCGACCATCACCTCGACGAGCGTGAAAGCCAACGTGCGGTCAGAGCGCCGGCGCAACGTCGATCTCCCCCGCTACGGCGCGCACGTTGCCGACCGCCGACCTGACGACGTAATGTTCCGTGCCAAACGAAAGTTCTATCGTAAAAAACATCGGCGGCGCGAACGGCGTGAATTCAAGGCGTATGGCGCCCTGCGGCCGCATGCTTTCGACGCGAAGACCGGAAATAATCATGCCGGCGGGCAACATTCGCTCGCGGAACGCATCGATGTCGCGAATTTCCGACCAGCCGGAGTCCGTAAAACGCGAGAAGCGGTACGCGGAACCCCCGGCGGTCCAACCGATGGTTTGGCCGGTGAGGCTAGCCTCTGCTTTTCCAAGATCGATGAGTTGGGCCAGTCGTTCGGCCTCTACCCGCAGAAGTCCGCGCGCATCTGGAAGCGTGACGACGCTGACGAGCCCGATCAACAACCCCATGATCAGGACCACCACCAGCATTTCGATGAGGGTGAAGCCGCATGAGCGCTGAGGCAATCCACGCTTGCGCTGTTTCATAAGCAGGTTCAGAGATTCCACGAGCCGATGTCCGCGTCATTGCCTTCACCGCGGGCGGCGCCATCGGCGCCAAGACTGAACACGTCGATTTCGCCATGCAATCCCGGATTCAAATACTGATAAGCATTCCCCCACGGGTCTTTAGGCAGGCGCTCGATATATCCGCCGGTTTTCCAGTTCGGCGGCAACGGCGCACTCATCGGTTTTTCCGAAAGTGCCTGCAACCCCTGTTCGGTGGTTGGATAGCGCAAATTGTCCAGCCGGTAGAGCTTGAGCGCCTGCAGGAAGCTCGCGATATCCTGTTTAGCCGCAATCACGCGCGCCTCATCCGGGCGGCTGATGATTTTGGGTACCACCAGCGCCGCAAGGATGCCCAGGATCACCACCACGATCATCACTTCAAGCAGGGTAAAGCCGGCGCGCACCCGGTGATACGTGCGCGTCAACCGGCTATTGTTAGACGCTTCAGACGCTGCCATTTCACGATCAGCAATCATGTGGGTCATATCGGATCTGAGGTCCACGTCGCGCATTTATTGCTGCGCTCGTGCCGCGTCGAAGCTCTCAATATTGTAATCGGCACGTTTAAAAATAGAGCTTTCAAGTATACTCGATGCCATCTGCTCTATGCGGTACGCGTGGTCCGCATCCGCGTGCGGAGCAGAAAAAAATGAGCACCCATGGGCGATAGCACGCCGCAACATTCGAATTTCGCGCAGTCTGCATTAGTGTCAGCGGTTACGCTCGCGACGCTGATATTGGTGTGCGCAGTGCTCGCATACTGGACATGGATTTGGATAGCGCCGCGCGCCGCCCCGCACGCCAGGGTAATTGACGAATCGATGCCACGCATTGACGCCGCTTACGCCCTCTTCGGGGGCACGCAGCGCAACGCCAGCATCGCGACTCCCACCGCGCCTGCGATAAAAGTACTGGGCGTTGTCGCCGCCACAGGCGGAAAAAGCGGATACGCTATTTTGCAACTGGATACTAATAAAGTTTTTGCGGTTCGCGAAGGCACAGACATAGCGCCCGGGGTCCGGCTTGAGCAGGTGCTATCAGGGCAAATAATTGTGGAACGCAATGGCCTGCGCGAGACGCTGCCGTTGCCTGAAAAAAAATAGAATTAGTTTTAAAGTGGGCATGGCGCTGTGGCAGCACACGCACGGACCATGCGCCAATGTTTACCACCATGATTGAACGCCGTTAAAAATATCGGCGCAGGGAGCAGACTATTGAACGTCAGCCGTCATGCACGAACCGCATTGTTCTACCTGAGCGTGTTGCTGATGCCTGTGAGCACCTGGGCTGCCGACGCAGCCTCGCGGGCCCGCGGCGGTGACGTTGTCACACTCAATTTTGTCAACGCCGACATCGAAGGCGTAGTCAAGGCGGTTGGCGAAATCACCGGCAAGAATTTTTTGCTCGACCCTCGCGTCAAGGGCACTGTCAACATTATCTCGGCGAAACCGATTTCGCGCTCACTCGTATACGACGTCTTTTTGTCGGCATTGAGACTGCAGGGGTTCGCCGTCGTGGAAAGCCGCGGCATTTTAAAGATCATCCCCGAGAGCGATGCCAAGCTCAATACGAGTCCGACTTTTGGCCCCGATGAGAAAGTGCGCGGCGCCGGCGATCAGATTCGCACGCAGGTGTTCACACTTAAATATGAATCAGCCGTCCAGATCGTGCCGATTCTGCGTCCGCTCATCACCCCCAACAATACGATTACCGCGTATGCAAATAACAACACGCTGGTTGTTACGGATTACGCGAGCAATTTGCAGCGCATTGAGAAAATCATCGATTCGATCGATCAGCCAAGCGGCAGCGACGGCATTGTGATTCCGCTCAAGCACGCATCGGCACTTGACATCGCGCAAACGGTCAACCGGTTGTTCGCCGAACAGGCGCAGGTCCAGGCCACTCCGGGCGCTACCGATGCAACGCAGAAAATCGTGATCGTGGCGGACACGCGCTCCAACAGCCTGCTCGCTCGCTCCGACAATCCATCACGCCTCGCCAAACTGCGCAGCCTGGTGGCGTTGCTGGATACGCCGACCAGCGCCGCCGGTAACATGCATGTGATTTTCCTCAAGAACGCCGAGGCGGTGAAGATCGCCGAGACGCTGCGCGCGATCTATCAGACGGGCGGCGGTGCAGCGTTACAACGGCCGGCCGGTTCGCCAGCGAC
This sequence comes from Betaproteobacteria bacterium, assembly GCA_025360445.1. Classification (GTDB taxonomy): domain Bacteria; phylum Pseudomonadota; class Gammaproteobacteria; order Burkholderiales; family SG8-41; genus PALSA-1004. Next base: position 6,012 of record JANYCE010000422.1, on the reverse strand, counting down.
GGCCCTCGGCGCGTCGCTAGCGCCGCCATTCAGTGCAGCAACTTCGCAAAGCGTGCCCGGTGGCTCTACATCTCAAGCGCAGATGGGTAGTCCGCTGTCGTTCACGGGACAAGCGCCACTCGCCGCGACAGGGCCAGGCATAATTCAGGCGGATGCGGCCACCAATTCGATCATCATCACTGCGCCCGACCCGATTTATAACGATTTGCGCGCGGTGATCGAAAAGCTCGATTCGCGTCGCGCACAGGTTTACATCGAGGCGCTCATCGTCGAAGTCAATGCGAGCAAGGCGGCCGAATTTGGCGTGCAATGGCAAGACCTGAGCGGTGTTAACTCGAACAACGTGCAGCCGTTCGGGGGAACAAATTTTGGCGGTGCGGGCCAGAACATTTTTGGCATCGCGCAAAATCCCGCCTCGACCGGCCAGGGTTTGAGCGTCGGGGTGATCAAGGGCGTGATCAATGTGCCGGGCATCGGCCAGATTCTTAACATGGGCCTTTTGGTACGCGCGCTACAGCGGGACACTTCCGCGAATATCCTGTCGACGCCCACATTACTGACAACGGACAACGAGGAAGCCCGCATCGTAGTCGGTCAAAATCTGCCGTTTATTACCGGACAATATGCGCTGTCCGGCGCGGCCACCACACCGACGCCGTTCCAGACCATTCAGCGCCAGGACGTCGGCGTGCAGCTGCGCATCAAGCCGCAAATTTCAGCAGGCGGCACCGTCCGATTGCAAATTTACCAGGAAGTTTCAAGCGTCGATCCCGCAAGCGTCAACAACTCAGCCGGTCCGACCACTAACAAACGCTCGGTCGAATCGCTGGTGCTCGTCGATGACGGCCAGATAGCGGTGATCGGCGGGCTCATCCAGGACAATGTGAGCGACGCGGTCTCCAAGGTACCGGTGCTTGGCGACTTGCCGCTGCTCGGAGGTTTGTTTCAATACAAAACCCGCGCGCGCACCAAAACAAATCTGCTGGTATTTTTGCGGCCGACCGTATTGCGCGATGGCGTGCAGGTGAATTCGCTGACGACCGAGCGCTACGATTACATTCGCGGCGAACAGGACAAAGCCAGGACATTGGGAACCGGGAGTCATGTTCTGCCCGATGTAGGCTCGCCGCGGCTGCCGCCGCTTGCGCCAAATGTGCCCGGTGCGCCCGGCGTGCCCGGCGTGGATTCGCCGGCGGCCGCGCCAAAGTAAACCTTGGCTGCGATGAATTCGTGGCAGGCGGCGGTTCCGTATTCATTCGCCAAGACCAATGGCGTGGTGGTTACCAAGCGGGAACAGGCTGGCGCCGAAGTGGCAGTGCGCGCCGACGTGCGCCCGGGGGCGATCGCTGAATTAAGGCGGGTGCTCGGTGTGCCGCTGAATGCCCGCCGCGTCGATGCAGCTGCGTTCGACGATCTGCTGGCTAATCTCTATAACGGCGCCGACGCGGGTGCCGCAGTGCTGGCCGGCGACTTCTCGCAGGACATTGACCTATCCCGGTTGCTGCAGGAAATCCCCAAAGTGGAGGACCTTCTCGAAAGCCAGGACGATGCGCCTGTCATCCGGCTGATCAACGCGCTCTTTACACAGGCGCTGCGTGAGGGCGCGTCCGATATTCATATCGAGCCATTCGAGGCGCGCTCGGTGGTACGCTTGCGCATTGACGGCACTTTGCGCGATCTCATCGAGCCGGCGCGCGCCCTGCACGCAGCAATCGTATCGCGCGTCAAAATAATGGCGCAGCTCGATATCGCGGAAAAGCGGCTGCCGCAGGACGGCCGCATTACGCTGCGTATCGCCGGCAAACCGATCGACGTCCGTGTGTCGACGATACCGACAGGCCACGGCGAGCGCGTCGTTTTACGTCTGCTCGACAAGCAGGCCGGCCGGCTCGATTTAACACGTCTCGGCATGGACGACGTGACGCTCGCAAAGGTCGACAGCTTAATTCGTGCACCCCACGGAATCGTGCTGATTACCGGCCCGACCGGCTCTGGAAAAACGACCACGCTATACGCCGCATTGTCGCGCCTCGATGCGGCGTCGCTCAATATCATGACCGCCGAAGATCCAATCGAGTACGATCTCGACGGCATCGGCCAGACCCAGATCAATACGCGCATCGAGATGAGTTTCGCGCGCGCGCTTCGCACTATCCTGCGCCAGGATCCGGACGTCATCATGATTGGGGAAATCCGCGATCTTGAGACGGCGCAAATCGCGGTGCAGGCGAGCCTGACCGGACATTTAGTATTTGCGACATTGCACACCAATGATGCGGTGAGCGCAGTGACGCGCCTGGTCGATATGGGCGTCGAGCCCTTCCTGCTCGCGTCCAGTCTGATCGGCGTCGGTGCCCAGCGCCTCGTGCGCAGGCTTTGTCCGGAATGCCGAAAGCCGTTTACGCCCGACGCTGCACAGTTGCGAACGCCTGGTTTCACGCCGCCCGCCGGCCATGTTTACTCCGCGCAGGCCTGCGCTGCGTGCAATCTCTCAGGTTACCGCGGGCGTACCGGCATCTATGAATTCTTTACACTCGACGATGAATTGCGCCGCTTGATCCACGACGGTGCGTCCGAGCAGACCCTGCGCGCGCAGGTGGTCACATCCGGAATGCGCACACTGCGCGAAGACGGCATGCGCTGGGTGTCACAAGGCGTGACCAGCCTCGAAGAAGTCGTGCGCGTCACGCGCGAATAGCCGCAGGCTATGCCGGCAATTCACTTTGAAGCATTAGACCCCGCCGGGCGCAAGGTGTCGGGCGTACTGCAGGCCGATACGCCGCGGCAGGCGCGCACCCAACTGCGCGCGCAAGGCCTCCTGCCCGTTTCAGTGGTCGATCATTCAATTGAGCCCGAGCGCGGGCGCCTCGCCTGGACGCGCGGCGTGTCCGCCGCGGAGCTGAGCCTGATGACGAGACAACTGGCGACATTGCTCGAGTCCGGCCTGACCATGGAGCAAGCGCTTAATGCACTGATTGAGGAAGCGGAAACGTCGGTCTCGCGCAATGTTTTGAACGGAGTCAAAGCAGAGATCACCGCAGGGCACACGCTCGCCGGCGCGCTCGGTCGTTATGCGCAGAGCTTTCCGGAATTTTATTGCGCGCTCGTGCGTGGCGGCGAAGAATCCGGCGCGCTTCCCACGGTTCTCCAGCATCTGGCCGACTACCTCGATACACGTCAGGCCTTAAAACAAAAAACGAGTTTGGCACTGCTTTATCCCGCTCTCGTCATGCTCGTCGCCATCGCCATTGTCACGGGTTTATTGGTCTATGTGGTGCCGCAAGTCGTGCAAGTATTTCAACAATCGCGCCAGAGTCTGCCGCTATTGACGCGCGCTCTGATTGCACTGAGTGATTTTTTGCGCGCCGCCTGGCCTTACCTGATAGTCGTGCTGATCGGCGCCATCATGACAACGCGCACTGTTCTGCAGCGCGCGGGGCCGCGTCTGAAATTTGACGCGCTGTTGCTGCGCGCGCCCGCGTTCGGACCGCTGATCAGGGGGATCAATACTTCACGGTTTGCGAGCACGCTTTCCATCCTGGTCGGCGGCGGCGTTCCGCTGTTGAATGCGCTTCACTCCAGTACGCGCGTAGTGACCAATGCGGTCATGCGCGCAGCTATCGAGGTTTCAATCGACCAGGTTCGCGAAGGCGCGAGCCTCGCGCGTGCGCTCGGCAGCTCGCGCGCTTTTCCGCCAATGTTGATTCATCTGGTCGCCAGCGGTGAAGCAAGCGGCCGGCTGCAGGAAATGCTCGAGCGCGCAGCGCGCCTCGAGACGCAGGCTCTGGAGCGGCGCATGGCCGTTTTTCTGACGCTGCTCGAACCGGTGATGATTGTGACGATGGGCGGCATCGTGCTGCTGATCGTGCTCGCCATTCTGCTGCCGATTATCGAAATTAATCAGCTGATCCGCTGAATGCGGTCTTGAAGAATTAAATTGTTCGCCTGCGACGGCTGCTAAATCTGCAAGGCCAACAAACACGGTACCGTGTCGGCGTTTTCGGCAAATCCCGCCGTAATTATTTTCCGCCGGGCTTAACGGCAACTCTAACTTCGATGCCTGCAAACTTCGCGAGGTCGCGATGGATGCGCGCCACGCGTTCGACTTCACCTTTAGCGGGGAAGCGCTCGTAAAAGCCATCGACTTTAAACGCTTTCTGCTGGTCGGCCCATGCGCCGAGGCGTTCTTCCCAGCGCTTGACGCGACCGTCGACCGGGCCGGCATCTTCGCGTGCCAAGTCGCTGCAAACACGAATCAGCGCTTTTAAGGTGACCGGCTTCGTAACCATGTAAGCGTCATTGGCCCAGGTGTCGCCCCACACGCGCTGTGCCGCCTTTAGAAAATCGCGCACGATCTCGTAGTACTTTTCAGCTTCCCGATAGCTGTTGGTTGCGAGCTTGATTTTTTTCCAATCGAAGCGCACCCAGCGGTAGAGCTCGTTAAACAATTCTGCCTGCAATATCCACTTGTCTTTGAGGCTGCGGCCGCCGAGGCGGTTGATGCGATAGCGTAACGGGCTGTCGGATTCGCTGTAGAGGCTGTCGACCAGCCGTGCGGCAAAGCGCCGGTCCGGATCGGCCCAGGATACGCGCTCGTAAAGATCGACCAGGTGGCTTTTGTTGATGCGGGTTGGCGTTGAGTTGATGATGACGAACATTTCCGCCGCAAAGTCTTCACTGCGCGCATCGAAAATAATGCACGGCACGTCGATGCCCTTGGCTTCTTCGGGGTGTTCGGACAGGTAAAACCGCAGCGCAGCCAGCCGGTGCTGGCCGTCAATAATCAGATACTTGGAGGTGGGTTCCTGCAAGTGACCGACGCTATCTTGTCCTTCCAGCGAGCGGAAGTTGAGCTTGTCGCTCGTGAAAAGCAAAACGGTGCCCGGTATGGGAGGCTGAGTGACCGCCATTTCGTAGAAATTTTTGAGTGACCTGACTTTTGCGCGGGACACGACGCGCTGAAACGCAGCGTCATTGCGCTCGATTCGCGCGATGAACTGTGCGATCTCGTCGTTTTGCGGCACTGTCTGTGCGGCAATCTGCTCATCCTCGCCGTAATAACGGCTGATGAAACGGACCTTGCTGAGAATTTCTTTCGCAGGACAACTGGCGAAATAAAAAATCCCGTCCTTTTGGCGAATCCTAGTTGCAAGCATGGTGTGTGTCTTTCGATTTTATAATCACACTTGAGCCAACACTGCGCGTCCAGCCGAACTCGCGGCTCTTCGCTCGGGGTAATGATATATGAAATCAGGGGTCTGCGGCCTGCATCTGACGTAAAAAAGACGTTTTCATAGGGGAAATAGCATGCTCATGGCATTGAATAATGGGGGTTGCATCCGATTGAAATGAAGGCTCGCGACCACGGCTGATTATAGATATGCCGTTTCTTCGTCTGGCCAACCATCGCTCCGAGCGCGCTATGTCGCTGCCGGCAAATAATGCCAGAGCCTATCCACGATTTGGCTTATAAAGCCGCACCGCCGGGGCCTTCCCCCCCCTGACAATCACTCACGCGCAGCTATCCTTTCAACACCTCGACCGGCCGGAATCTGCCGTTCAGGGCAACGCTGGAATTCACACCCCACCAGCGCTCGAGCGCCGTGGCATAGAGGTCGCGAAAATCGATCGTAAACGGCGGATTGCCGTTGGAATCCAGCCGATTTAACGCTGGCGCTGAACCGTATAGCCCGCCTTTCACACGGCCGCCCATCATGAAATGTGCGTTGGCCGTGCCATGATCCGTGCCCGCGCTTTGATTTTCCCTGGGCCGGCGGCCGAATTCGCAATAGGTCATCAGGAATGCTGAATTCCAGCGCTCGATTTCCTGTAATGCGGTTCGCATAGCGGCCAGGCTTTCAGCGAGCTCTTTAAGCAAGCGCTGTTGGGTGCCCGGTTGGCCGCTGTGCGTGTCGTAACCGTTGTGCGTGATCTTGACGACCGCGACGCCCGCCTTGCTGGCAACAACCTGCGCCGCCGTTTTGAATGCGTTGCCCAACGCATGGTTTGGAA
>JANYCE010000416.1 GCA_025360445.1 Betaproteobacteria bacterium | reverse complement strand
GTCAAGGTGCAGGATCTGGAGAGCCTCAACGATGTGGTGGGTGGCATTACGGGCATGCGCGTAGCGGAGACCTTGCCTGATTCAGTGTTCGATGCGGCCGCTGAAGTCGTGCTGGTGGATGTGCCGGTCGATGAATTATTGGTACGGCTACGTGCCAGGGCCGAGGCCAATACACCAACTGAAGAAAGCCAGGCGGCGCTGAAACAATTTTTACGCAAGGGCAATCTGATCGCCCTGCGTGAGCTGGCGTTGCGGCGCATGGCCGATCGCATAGAAAACGATGTGCAGGCATACCGCATAGAGCAATCCATCAGCCCGGTGTGGAAAACCGATACCGCCTTGCTGGCATGTGTGGGGCCGCTATTAGGGGCGGAGCATGTGGTGCGCAGTACCGCGCGTCTGGCGGGTCAAATGAATGCAAGCTGGCACGCGATTTATATCGAAACCCCACAATTGCAACGTTTGCCGTCAGAACAGCGCGAGCGCATTCTCATGAGCTTGAAATTGGCGGAGAGTCTGGGCGCAACGACGGCAATACTGGCCGACAGTGATATTTCCCTCGCCATCGTCGATTATGCGCGCAGCCATAATTTTTCGAAGATTGTACTCGGTCACAGCCACCGCAGTTGGGCCGATATTTTTCCGTGGCATAAGGAACGCCTCAAGCGGATTGCCGCCTATGCGCCAGATATAGATCTAATCGAAATTGGCCGCTGGAGCACCAAAGAATCACCTGCAACGGTTGAGCCAAGCCAGCTTGAACCAAGGTCGGGGTTGAATAATATCGAGGGCGGACGCGCAGCTTTGGTGCCTGCCTCACGCCGCCGGCGCTATGGCTTGGCTGCTGCCGCCAGCCTGGCCACCGCGTTGCTGACCATGCCTTTATTGCCCTACCTTGAGTTGGCAAATATTGTCATGCTATTTTTGCTGACGGTGGTATTGGTCTCGGTGCGTTTTGGCCGCGAAGCGTCGGTAGTGGCAACCGTGGTTGGTGTCGTGGCCCTAATGCTCGCGACGACCAAATTTACTTTTGCGCTCAATGATCTGCAGTACACCGTGACCTTTCTGGTGATGCTGACGGTAGGGCTGATCACAGGCAAACTCACCGCCGATCTGCGTTACCAGTCCAGCGTAGCGTCGCACCGAGCAACACGCTCGCGGGCTTTGTACGAATTCGCCCGCGCCCTGTCTGGCGCGCTGCAAACAGAGCAGATATTTGAGATCACCCGCACTTTCGTGCAACGCACGTTTCACGCAAAGGCGACCTTGTTGCTGCCTGATGATGCGGGTCATTTACAGCTTCCGGTCTCAACTCATGGCGATGACTTTCGCGCTCCCGACATGCGTATGGGCGTACTTGATCTGGTGACGGCGCAATGGGCATTTGATCAAGCTTTACCGGCAGGCGCCAGCACCGATACCAGACCCGATAACCGCTTCTTTTATTTACCCTTAATTGCGCCCATGCGCACCCGGGGCATACTTGCGATCGAGCTGGAAGCTCGGCAGTGGGTCTTGATCCCGGAGCAGCGCAAGCAGCTCGACACCTTTGCGACCTTGGCCGCCATCGCGCTAGAGCGTGTACATTACGTCGAGGTGGCGCAAGGCGCGCTGGTGCGTATGGAGTCGGAGAGGCTACGTAATTCTTTGCTGGCTGCGCTCTCCCATGATTTGCGTACGCCGTTGACCTCCTTGGTTGGTTTGTCGGAATCATTGGCCTTGTCGCAACCCGGCTTGAGTGAGGCGCAACTTGAGTTGGCCGATGCTTTGCGCGAAGAGGCGATGCGCATGAGCCATCTGGTCTCGAATTTGCTGGATATGGCGCGCATACAAAGTGGTGAGGTCAAGCTTAACCTGCAATGGCAATCGCTGGAAGAAGTGGTCGGCAGTGCCTTGCGTGCCAGCGCTTCGCAACTGACCAAGCATCAAATTTTGACTGCGTTAGCGCGTGATTTACCCTTGGTTTGTTTCGATGCAGTATTGATCGAGCGCGTGTTATGCAATCTGGTAGAAAATGCGGCCAAGTACACGCCAACCAACTCATGTATTACCATTGCGGCGCAAGTGTATCTGAGCTCGCTTCGCGTTCAGGTGCGCGACAATGGGCCGGGCGTGCCTATCGGTCGTGAAGAGGCCATTTTTGAAAAATTTACCCGTGGCGAGCGCGAATCCTCCAAGCCAGGGGTCGGGCTTGGATT
>JANYCE010000390.1 GCA_025360445.1 Betaproteobacteria bacterium | reverse complement strand
TCCGTAGGCGGTGAGGAACAAAACGAATTTGTTAAACGCACCCGATTGCGTATCGCCTTGCTGTAACGCTATCATAATCTGCGATACTAGCTTGTTGTTCTTGATCTGAAGGTTCTTGGGTTCGGCCATCATCTTCGCGATCGCCCGTTCGCCCAATTGATAGGCGCGTAACGCTCTGGATAGCCATTTCAAATCCTCGATGATGGACTTGCCTTCGTTGTAGCCGAACGTTTTGTCGCCGGCGGACGTGGGTTTGGCCTTTTCGTTACCGCACAGATCGATGATGATAATCTTGGCGCCGTCTTTACGCTTAGCCGTTTCGGCGCGCTTGATGGTCAAAATTACGTGCGACCGACTCGAACCGTCCGGATTGTTGGTCGTTCTGCGCGTGTATCGACGCGCGTTGATATAGTTGTCGATCTTGTCCATTATCGAAACGCCCTCGGCGTCTCGGTTGACGTCGGCGTAGAAGGTTTCTAACGGTTTGGTCATATCCAGCCGTTCGAATCGATCGATCGCGTTCTCCTTGATGCTGAACACGCCGCTGTTGTTGTCGAATATCGGATACGTGGGCGCCGACCTGTACTGGCCGTACAACGGGTACACGTGTTCGCTGCCACGGTCCGGTTGATTGCCGTACGTTTGCGTGATGCTTATACTTAACGGCTCGTTTTTCAACATCTCCAACGTGTACCCGAGCAGTCCGGTCACGTTTTTCTTGGGGTCGCCGAGCGTCAAGAACGTTTTACCGGTACCGCTCTGCCCGTACGCCATCAACAGCAAATTGTAGCCGCCCACCTTCGGATCGTTCTGGTTGTCGATCAACTGTTTGATGTGCTCGAAGAAGATCTGCTTGTTGGTATAGTCCGGTCCGAGCACGCGATCGGCGTCTATACCGTAGTCCTTATCCGGACCCTTCCCGTGACCGCGCACCACCACGCCATTAACGGTCGGTTCCACCAACGGCTGATCGGTGCGCGACGCGCCGGTGTCACGATTCTTATCCTGTGGCTTGAGTTTGATGTACACTCTGCCGATACCCATCACGTCCTCGTACATGGCCACCAATTGAACGAGTACATCGCTCTGTTTTCTACGGATCGACTCGATCTCCTTCCGCAACATATTGCTCTTGGCCTCGTCGCAATTACCCGATGCGCTGTAGAAGGCGGCGAACTCGGTCTTCTTGGTTCTGTACATCGCATTCGACGCCAACTTGTTGGCCATCAGCCTGTTGTACGGGAACTCACCGGAATTGCCGTACTTTCGCCGGACGTCCGGGTTGGGCACGTTGTCCGGAAAGCGTTTGGCGATTTGCGTCACCTTGACAAAGATTCGCTGTTGCAACGCGTCTATTTCCACTCGCGTCTTCTTCATCTCTTCGCGAATCGCTCCGCAAATCTCCTCGGCGCTCCGTCTCGGCTTTTCGGCCTGTTTTCGTTCCGAGTTGTTCAGCACCTTCAACGCCGCCTCCTGCTGCACGTGTGTATCTTCGAGTATCTTGACTTGCGCGCGCAGACGGATGTTGTTGGCGTCTAGGTCGGCCAAGCGCCTGTTGAGCTCCTCCCGTTCTTTGCCGTTCGCCTCGCCGCGGCGCACCTTCTCCTCTAGATCGGCGATTTTTCGACGAGAGTCGTCGCTATTGCCCCCGTGCGCCTGCATTTCGCGCAGTTGCGCTTCTAGACCGTTGATCTTGGCCTGTAGATCGGGCGGCGCGGGGATGGCGTTTATACGATCCTGCTGCTCGCGCAGAAAATTATACTCGGTCAACAGATCGGCGTTCATCTCTTTCGGTCGATGCGCCAAATGGAGCAGTTTGTTCAATCGGTGCATCTTCATGGTTTCGCGGATCTTGTTCTCCGACACGCCCGACTTGAGTAGATGGTTGAAGCGCAGTTTGTCGTCCATCTCGGCGTACGATCCGATGATGACGGCGTGCGCGTCCTCGGCGGCGCTGGTAATGTGTCGAATCTCGCGGTACAACGCCGTCTTTCCGTTACGGTTGGTGCCGTTGGCAAAGTCGAGGTAGGCCAACGCGCGCAAATCTCTATTGTCGATGGCCTCTACCACGCGCGTCAAAAAGTCGTTGTCGCGCTGAGAGACATTATTACCCGCCAACGACGCCTTGAACGACGATCGTATCACGCCGTACAACGTGTCCAACATCTCGTCGTACTGCTCCAGATCGGCGGCGGCGTCCGCCACGCCGTCCTCCTTCTCCTTCTCCAGTTTTTGCCGCTCGCGGTACAGCGCTCGAAAGTAGTTGTACTCGTGGTCGGCCGGTTTCTCGCCGTTCGGCGTTTTTGAATCGGCCGACGCCGCGTACAAGATGCGTAAAATGGTGTTGGCCACCCTCAACTTCTTCTTAAACTCCACAATGTGCGTCAACAAAGGAATGATGTCGCTGTTCTTGTACGTTTCCGATAGACGCTGCAAGAGTTGCGGGTCGGTGGCCGGCCGTTCCTCGTACATCACCTGCGCCAATTTACCCAGCTCCATCGAACACTGAATCATCTCGGTGAGCATCGGCGCCAGAAATTTGGCCAGCGGCACGCCGCTGTCCGATTCGAGGAAGTGCTTATAGTGTTGTATGCGCTCGTTCAACACCTCGAGATTTTCGTTCACGTGCTTTTTGAATCGATCGTAGTCGAACTCTTGCGTGAAATCGTAAGCGAGCATGCGCTCGTAGAATTCGTTGGCGGCCATCAACGCCAGATAGACGGCGTGGTCGCGCGGGAACGACGCTACCAGGTTGGCGATGGCGCGTGGCGTCGACGCCACGGCGACGTGCAATTTCACCAGTTCGCGAACCCAACTCTGAAACCATTCGTGTCCGGCCGTTTCGTTGAGCGGCGGGACGTACGATTCGTCGTAGCCGCCGCGCGTGGTGATCATCGTCGAAGCGACGTCCGCTTCGTCGACGGGCGTGCTCGGTCGCGACCCTTCGTTCGGATCGTAGCCCGAGTTGGCGGGCGACGGCGGTCGATAGTCTTC
>JANYCE010000347.1 GCA_025360445.1 Betaproteobacteria bacterium | reverse complement strand
CGCCGCTTTTCTGTCGGCTCTTAAAGCTGCGGACACGACGCTACACGACCAGCTGCGCCTTGCGCGCGAGCAAGCCGACGCGCTCACTGACAAGCAGGAATCGGAGTTGCTGATCGCGCTGGCGCCGCACCTCGATGATTTCATCGCTGAATTGTTCGACATCAAGTCTGAGGTAGGTGCGTTGTCTGCGCGCCACAACGAACTCGCGCCGTTGTTTAGTTGCAAGCGGTTGTTCGTTCAACGCAAGGCCCTGCATAAATACAAAGCGGACGTCGCAACGGTGATCGATGGACCTGCGCTGCGTATCCGGCTCACTGATTTGTTCGATGGCGATTTTACAGAGCTCGCGTTCGCGCAGCACGTGGCGAAGTGGCAGGTCAATGAAGCAGCACACGCAGTGGAGCTCGATCTCGCATTGCAGTACGCGGCGTGGGCGACGCAAACGCCGGTGGGCAAAGCAGCGCATCGTGCGGGTGTGTTGTTCAAAACGCCGCCTAAGCTCGATTATCAGCATCTTGTGCCGATGGTTACTGATGAAGCGGAGGGTTACACCAGATTCTCCAGTCATGCCGCGCATATTCGGCGTCGCGCCGGGTTCAAGCTGACCGATCCCGGCACCGACCTGGCCGGAGCGCTCGATCAGGCTCATTACTGCATTTGGTGTCACGAACAAGGCAAGGATTCATGCTCGAAGGGGCTTAAGGAAAAAGGGGCGAGTGGACGCGGCGCCGCGTCATTTAAGCGCAGCCCGTTCGGCGTGACGCTAGCCGGCTGCCCGCTCGAACAAAAGATTTCCGAGTTTCATAAGGTTAAAACCGAAGGCGTTGCGATTGGCGCGCTCGCCGTGATCGTCGTCGATAACCCAATGGCCGCGGCGACCGGACACCGCATCTGCAACGACTGCATGAAAGCATGCATTTATCAAAAGCAGGAGCCGGTCGACATTCCGCAAGCTGAGACTCGCACATTGAAAGACGTGCTCGAGTTGCCATGGGGTTTTGAGATTTACAGCCTGCTTACGCGCTGGAATCCGCTTAATCTTCGCACGCCGTATCCGAAAGCACCGTCTGGCAAGCGCGTATTGGTCGCCGGTATGGGGCCCGCCGGTTTTTCGCTCTCGCACTATTTGATGAACGATGGCCACGCGGTCGTCGGTATCGACGGCCTCAAGATTGAGCCGCTACCGCCCCAGGTCTCGGGTGTCGACAGCCGCGGCGCGCGCGTAGCCTTCGAGCCGATCCGCGACATAAAAGCTTTGTACGAAGCGCTCGACGAGCGTGTGATGGCCGGCTTTGGCGGCGTTGCCGAATATGGCATTACCGTGCGGTGGGACAAGAATTTTCTCAAAATCATCCGCTTGCTGATTGAGCGGCGGCCGGAGTTCGCATTGTTCGGCGGTGTCCGCTTCGGCGGCACGCTGACCGCCGATGACGCATTTGAACTCGGCTTCGATCATATCGCGCTCGCATTGGGCGCCGGGCGCCCGACGGTCATCGATATGCCGCATGGCCTCGCGCGAGGCGTGCGTACCGCATCGGATTTTCTGATGGCGCTGCAACTGACGGGCGCCGCCAACCCGAATTCGATAGCGAACATGCAAGTGCGGTTGCCGGTAGTCGTGGTCGGTGGCGGCCTGACTGCAATCGATACCGCCACCGAATCGCTTGCGTACTATCCGTTGCAGGTCGAAAAATTTCTCAGCCGCTACGAAGCAATGGCGCGCGAGCACGGCGAGGCCGCCGCGCGCATTGCGTGGAATGAAGAAGAACGCATTATCGCCGATGAATTTCTTGCGCATGCGCGCGCGCTGCGCGACGAGCGGAAACAGGCGAAGGCGCAGAATCGCGAAGCGCGCACGCTCGAGTTGCTGCAAGCATGGGGCGGAGTAACCATCGCGTACCGGCGGCGCCTGATCGACAGCCCTTCATACACGCTTAATCATGAAGAAATCCAGAAAGCCCTTGAAGAGGGAATTTATTTCGCCGAAGGGTTGACGCCGCTCAGCGTTGAAGTTGACCCGTTGGGCCACGCCCTCGCGCTGCGGGTGGCCGTGCAAAAGCGCGATGAAGATGGCCAATGGACCGAACTCTCTCAAATTGATCTGCCGGCAAAAACAATTCTGATCGCCGCCGGTACTCAGCCGAACACCGTGCTGTCGCGCGAAGAGGCCCCTTCCTATCCACTCGACGGAAAATATTTTCGGGCGAGTGACGAAGATGGCACGCCAACCGGCGTCGAGAAAGCGATCTCTAAACCGGAAAACGTCAAAGTGCTGTTGTCGCGCCGCGCCGACGGGCGCTTTGTCAGTTATTTCGGCGACGTGCATCCATCTTTTTTCGGCAACGTCGTGAAGGCAATCGGCAGCGCGAAGCAGGGTTATCCGACAGTGAGCCGGGTCCTTGCCAGAGTCGGTGCCGCTTCAACCGTGAGCGATGCAGAATTTTTCGCGCAGCTCAATGACAATTTACGGGCCACCATCCACAAGGTTGTGCGGCTGACGCCGACCATCGTCGAAGTCATCGTGCATGCGCCACTCGCTGCGCGGCGATTCAGGCCGGGCCAGTTTTACCGGCTGCAGAATTTTGCAACCGGATCGCTGCAATCGGAGCATTCACGCCTGGCGATGGAGGGCCTTGCGCTTACCGGCGCATGGGTGGACAGCGAAAAAGGTTTGGTCTCGACAATCGTGCTCGAGATGGGCGGCTCAAGCGATATGTGCGTGCTGCTCGATCCGGGTGAGCCGGTTGTGTTGATGGGGCCTACCGGGACACCGACAGAAATCCCGACCAACGAAACGGTCGTGCTCGTCGGCGGCGGGCTCGGCAACGCGGTATTGTTTTCGATTGGTCAGGCTATGCGCAAAGCCGGCAACCGAGTACTTTATTTCGCCGGTTATAAACACATGATCGACCGCTACAAGGTCGCAGAAATCGAGGCCGCTGCCGATGTCGTGGTCTGGTGCTGCGACGAAGAGCCCGGATTCACGCCAAGGCGGCCGCTCGATCGGACCTTCGTGGGCAACATCGTGCAGGCGATCCACTCATATGCAATCGGCAATCTGGGCGTGCCTGAGATTTCGTTAAAAATAGCCGACCGTTTAATCGCCATCGGATCAGACCGCATGATGGCCGCGGTGGCGCAGGCGCGGCATATGCGGTTAAAACCGTTTTTGAAGCCGCATCATTTTGCGATTGGCTCGATCAATTCGCCAATGCAATGCATGATGAAAGAGATCTGTGCGCAGTGCCTGCAAGCGCACGTCGATCCGGTGACCGGTAAAACGACTTATGTTTTTTCGTGCTTCAATCAGGACCAGCCGCTCGACAGCGTCGACTGGCCGGGCCTCAATCAGCGCCTGCGGCAAAACTCGGTGCAGGAAAAACTGACCGCCGAATGGATCGACCACTGCCTGGTCAAGCTCGGCAAGCGCGAAATGCAGCGGGTGTAAGGATTGCCCGTTTATTGTTCCACCCGTGGACTTGACGCGTTTTAATTTCACCCGGTGGCGGCCGGCTCGCCCTTAACTTGCGCGTCCCATCTCGCGCAGTACACCGCCGAGTGTGCCGACCAGCTCGTCGATCTGCGGCTTGCTGATGATGAGCGGCGGAGACAGCGCAATTATGTCGCCGGTAGTGCGGATCAATATCCCTTTTTCATAACAGCGCTGAAACACTTCAAATGCGCGTGCGGTGGGTTTGCCGGGAATCGGCTCGAGCTCGATGCCGGCAACCAGCCCCATATTGCGCACGTCGATGACATGTGGCGACTCGCTCAGGCTGTGCACAGCATCTTCAAAATAGGGTGCGAGTTCGCCGGCGCGCTCGAATAACTGTTCTTCTGCAAAGACGTCGAGGCTCGCAAGAGCCGCCGCACAGGCGAGCGGGTGGCCTGAGTATGTATAACCGTGGAATAACTCGATCGTGTTCTGCGGCGCGGCCGTCATCATTTGATCGTAGACGCCTTTGCGTACCATGACGGCGCCCATGGGAACGCTGCCATTGGTAAGACCTTTTGCGAGACACAGGATATCCGGAATGACGCCAAGCTTCTCGCAGGCGAACGAAGCGCCGAGCCGGCCAAAACCAGTGATGACTTCGTCGAAAATGAGCAGGATGCCGTGCTTGTCGCAGATTTTGCGCAGTTTCTCAAGATAGCCCTGCGGCGGCACCAGCACGCCGGCCGAGCCGGCGAGCGGTTCGACGATTACCGCGGCGATATTGGACGCGTCGTGCAAAGTGATGATGCGGTTTTCGAGTTCGTCGGCGAGTTCGGCGCCCCACGCGGGCTGGCCGCGGCTGAATGAGTTGTGCTCAAGATTGTGCGTTGACTGCAGATGGTCAACCGTCGGCAGCAAACTGCCGAACGCTTTGCGATTGGCGGGCATACCGCCGACCGAGACGCCGCCGAAATTTCCGCCATGATAGCCGCGCTCGCGGCCGATCAGCCAGCGGCGCTGACCCTCGCCGCGCGCGCGATGATAGGCCAGCGCCATCTTTAACGCGGTGTCGACCGATTCGGATCCTGAGTTCGTAAAGAACGCATGATCAAGATCGCCCGGCAACATTTCTTTCAGGCGGTTCGCAACCTTAAAGGGCAGCGGGTGGCCCATTTGAAACGGCGGCGCGTAGTCGAGCAGCCCGGCCTGTTGCTGAATCGCTTCAACAATTTTTTTGCGGCCGTGCCCGGCATTGACGCACCACAGGCCGGCAATTCCGTCGAGCACTTCCCGTCCATCGTCCGTGGTGAAATGCATGTCCTTCGCCGAGACGAACATGCGCGGGGCCGCTTTGAACTGGCGATTGGCGGTGAACGGCATCCAGAATGCGTCGAGGTCGTAATCACGAGGTTTCATCGTGTGCCTTTAAAAATGGACGGCGCCAGGCAGTGGTCAATCTGCTTGCATGCATGCCGACTTGACGGTCGTGCAACCACTAGGCGAGTTTCGATTATAAACATTTCGAACTTCGTCGTGCGTATAGGGACATACGAATCGCGGTTACAAACTTGCGAATATCGTCGCGATGTTTGCCCGGATTTGCAGGTCTTTTGGCAATACCGGTGGGGCGCGCTGGCAGAGCAGCCACACGAGCGTGACCGGCGCTGAGTTAAAATTAGCACCAGTGCCGGCGCGAGTGTCAGATACTTGAAATCCGGGCAGACCGCTGTGACCTGCAGCAAAAAGTATTAATGAGGAATGAATGGCCAAGCACATCGTTTGCCTGACGTTCGACTTCGATGCGATGTCCGGCTTTATTTCGCGCGGCATGACTTCGCCGACGCCGATTTCACGCGGGGAATTCGGTCCTGACGTCGCGACGCCCCGGCTGATTAAGCTATTAAAAAAGTATTGCATTAAAACCTCGTGGTACATCCCGGGTCACACCCTCGAAACCTATCCTGCGCGCTGCCGCGAAGTATTCGATGCAGGCCACGAGATTGGCCACCACGGCTGGACGCACGTGCCGCCGGCGCAAATGACGCGCAAGCAGGAAGAAGCTGCGCTGCTCCGCGCCAACGAGCAAATTAAGAAACTGACGGGGCGATATGCGCGTGGTTATCGCTCGCCATCCTGGGACTTAAGCGCGCATTCGGTGGAGTTGTTGATTAAGCACGGCTTCATCTACGACAGCAGCATGATGGGCGACGATTACACGCCGTATCGTGTGCGCCAGGGCGACGTTATCGAACTGGAAAAACCCGCGGTGTTCGGCAAAGAGTCACGGCTCATTGAAATGCCCGTCAGCTGGTCGCTCGACGATTATCCTCACTTTGAGTTCATTCGCACCAGGGAATGGATATTGCCCGGGCTGATGAATAACGAACTGGTCCTCGAAAACTGGATAAACGATTTTTTGTATATGAAAAACAACCTGAAATGGGGCGTGATCACTTATACATTTCATCCGTTTGTTATCGGACGCGGCGCCCGCATGGTGGTTCTCGAAAAGCTGATCAGGAAACTGCGAGCGGAAGGTGCCGTTTTTATGACCGTTGAGAATGCCGCGGCCCAATATGATCAGCGCGCGCCATTGGCTGCCCGCTCGTCAAGAGCTCGTCGGCAAGCACGGGTTTGAAGTTTTTTTTCGCTCATGCTCGATGCGGACAAGACGGACGTCGTGATCTACCACATCGCGAAGCTGCACTCGCGGTGGTCAGGAATGGGGCGCCATCGCGAAAACCAGCGAGTGAATCATGCTGAAGTATTTTAAAGGCTTGGAAGGGCGCGCTTTCAAGGCGCCGTCGCGCCACACCAGATATGCGGCCCGAGTCTGTGGTGTGCGCGCGGCGACCGCGATGGTAGCGACCGCCGCGGTGTTGTGCGCGATGGCGAGCGCGGCGGATTTCACGGTCGGTTCGAAGCGCTTCACCGAATCGTACATCCTCGGCGAAATCATCGCGCGCACGGCGCGTTCGGCCGGAGAGGCCGAGGTCACGTTCAGGCCGGGCCTTGGCAATACTGCGGTGGTGTTTGCCGCACTTAAGAACGGTGCGATCGATGTGTATTCTGAATATTCAGGCACCATCGCATTCGAACTCCTCGGCGGGCGCACTTCAGCAACTCTTGCTGACCTCAACAGCATCCTCGCGTCCGATGGTTTGACGGCATCAATCCCGCTCGGATTTAGTAACACCTATGCGCTGGCGATGTCTGAGAGCCACGCTCAACGCCTCGCGATCTCGACGATTTCCGACCTCGCAAAACATGCCGGGTTAAGCGTCGGCCTATCGCAGGAATTTTTGAATCGCAAGGATGGCTGGCCGGCGTTGCAAAAAACGTATCGACTGCCGCAGGGCGCGCGCGGCCTCGACCACGGGATTGCTTACGAAGCGCTGGCGGCGGGGCGCATTCAGGTCATGGACGTTTATACGACGGATGCCAAGATTGGCCGCTACGGCCTGCGTGTGCTCGTTGATGATCGAAATTTCTTTCCACCTTATGCTGCATTGTTGCTGCACCGCGCAGACCTGCCCGAACGGCTGCCGAAAACCTGGGCTGCGCTCAAAACGCTCGACGGGAGCATTTCGAACGCCCGCATGATTGCATTGAACGCCGCCGTTGAGATCGATGGCAGATCATTCGCCCAGGTCGCGGAGGGGTTCGTCACCAAGGCACCCGCCGGCCCGCCGGCCTCGCGTGCAGGGCCGCTCGTCAGATTATTCGGCGACGATTTCCTGCGCGTGTCCGGTCAGCATCTATGGCTCGTCTTTGCGTCATTAGCCGCGAGCTGTGTGGCGGGAATTCCGCTCGGTATCTGGGCCGCTAGGTCGACTGCTGCGCACCGCGTCATTTTGCCGCTGATGGGCGTCCTGCAGACGATTCCAGCTTTGGCATTGCTTGCCTTCCTGATAGCCGTCCTCGATCGCATCGGAACAGTACCGGCGCTCGTGGCATTGTTTCTCTACGGGTTGCTGCCTATTGTGCGAAATACCGCGACTGGACTGAGCGAAGTAGCGAGGGGATACAAACAAGCCGGGGCGGCGCTTGGACTTCGCGAAGGGGCTATTTTGCGCCTCATTGAACTGCCGGTCGCAGCGAGGTCGATACTCGCCGGGGTCAGGACTTCGGCGGTGATTAACGTGGGAACTGCGACCATTGCGGCTTTCATTGGCGCGGGCGGCTATGGCGAGCGCATCGTTGCGGGGCTTGCGGTAAACGACAACGCGCTCTTGCTCGCAGGTGCTGTGCCGGCGGCTGCGCTTGCCCTGTTGATCGAAGGCGCATTTAGCGTGGCGGAACTCTGGCTGATTCCAAAGGGATTGCGCGAAGCGGCGTCTCGCCGTTAAGTCGGTCACACTGCGCTCTAACAGGATCGCTCATTGAAGCCAGCGGCGAACGCGTTTGAATATCCCTGCGCGCTGGTGAACTATCTACCGCGCTTGCTTGTCTGTCGCATAACGGAT
>JANYCE010000346.1 GCA_025360445.1 Betaproteobacteria bacterium | reverse complement strand
GTTATCCGTGCGTTCAGCTATTTTTCGCATCTCGCCAATACCGCCGAGGATCGCCACCGGGTGCGCCGGCGTGAATTTCATGACCGGCTCGAGCACGTGCGCGAAGGCACGCTCGCGATGACATTGCAGCAGCTTGCGGCGAATAACATCGACGCCGCTCTCATCGCGCAAACGCTCGCGCATGCCTACATCTCGCCTGTGTTGACCGCGCATCCGAGCGAGGTGCAGCGCAAAAGCATTCTCGATGCCGAGCGCGCTATTGCCGAATTGATGGCGGCACGCGACAACCTTCACACGGCGCGCGACTGCAGTGAGAACGAAGCACTGTTGCGCGCGCGCGTGACCCAGTTGTGGCAGACCCGCATGCTGCGCTATTCCAGGTTGACGGTTGCCGATGAAATTGAAAATGCGCTCAGCTATTACAACAGCACGTTCCTGCGCCAGATCCCGCGCATGTATCGCGCCATCGAGCAGGCGCTGCCCGGCCATGACATCGCGAGCTTTTTTTGCATGGGCAACTGGATCGGCGGCGACCGCGACGGCAATCCCAACGTCAGTGCGGCAACGCTCACAATGGCGCTCGCGCGTCAGAGCGAAACGGCGTTGCGTTTTTATCTCGCGGAAATCCACGAACTCGGCGCCGAGCTGTCGCTGTCCGACCAGCTCGCACCCGTCACCCCGGCGCTGCATGCACTTGCCCACCGCTCGCCCGATCACAGCGAACATCGCGCAGACGAGCCGTATCGCCGCGCGCTGATTGGTGTCTATGCGCGGCTCGCCGCCACCCTCGAGAGTTTGACCGGCAGTGAAGCGCTGCGGCACGCGGTGGCGCCACAGGATCCTTATACGAAGCCCGCCGAACTGCTGGCCGATTTACGCGTGATCGCAGCGTCGCTGCAATCGCATCACGCGCAGGCGCTCATCGTGCCGCGGCTGCATCCCTTGCTGCGTGCAGTCGAAGTATTCGGCTTTCACCTCGCCACGGTCGATCTGCGCCAGAGTTCTGACCAGCACGAGGCCGTCATTGCAGAATTGCTCAAGGTCGCGCGCATCGAAGCTGATTACGGAGCGTTGCCCGAGCAATCGCGCCGGGAGTTGCTGTTACGGCTCTTAAACGATGCGCGGGGTTTGCGCGTGCGCGCCGCGGAGTATTCGAACCATACGCGCGACGAACTCGCAATTTTTGAAACGGCGGCGCATATGCTCGCGCGGTATGGCCGCGATGCGCTTCGTCACTACATCATCTCGCACACGGAGGACGTCAGCGATCTGCTCGAAGTGCTGGTGCTCCAAAAAGAGGCGGGTTTGCTGCGCGGTACGCTTGACGACGGCGCAATCAATGACCTGATTGTCGTGCCGTTGTTCGAAACGATCGGCGACCTGCGCAATGCGGCGACGATCATGGGCGGCTACTATGCAACGCCGGGCATCGCGCAAATGGTGCAGCGCGCGGGCGGCGTGCAGGACGTCATGCTCGGCTACAGCGACAGCAACAAGGACGGCGGATTTTTCACGAGCAATTGGGAGTTGTATCGAACCGAGACGGCGTTGGTCGAATTGTTCGACAGTCTGCGTGAGCAGCATGCACTCACGCTGCGGCTTTTCCACGGACGCGGCGGGACTGTAGGGCGCGGCGGCGGTCCGAGCTACCAGGCGATACTGGCGCAACCACCGGGCACTGTGAACGGGCAGATCCGATTGACGGAGCAGGGGGAAGTCATTGCGTCCAAGTATGCGCATCCGGAAATCGGCCGCGGCAATCTTGAAACGCTGGTGGCCGCGACGCTTGCGGCCACGCTGCTTCATCGCACGCAAAACGCGCCGGCTGATTTTTTGGCCGCGGCGCAGGTTATCAGCGAACTGAGCATGGGCGTCTATCGCAAGCTCGTCTATGAAACGCCGGGGTTCAGCGATTATTTTTTCGCGGCCACCCCCATTCGCGAAATCGCCGAACTCAACATTGGATCGCGGCCCGCGTCGCGCAAGGCTACACGTGACATCGCGGACCTGCGCGCGATTCCGTGGGGATTCAGCTGGGGCCAAAGCCGCGTTGCCTTGCCCGGCTGGTATGGCTTCGGTTCGGCGATCAAAAAGTTTTCAAGCGGAGAGGCTAAAGTGCGCAAGCAGCGCATTGCGCTTTTGAAACGCATGCACAACGAGTGGCCGTTTTTCCGCACCTTGTTATCCAACCTCGACATGGTGCTCGCGAAGACCGACCTCGCCATCGCGGCGCGCTACGCTGGTCTCGTCGAGGACCGCAAGCTCGGCAAGCGCATTTTTGCGGCCATCGACGCGGAGTTGCAATTAACGAGCGAAGCACTGACAGCCATCACGGGCGAACGGAAACGGCTCGCGTCGAACCCTGCGCTCGCGCGCTTGATCGAGCACCGCTTCCCTTATCTCGACCCGCTGAATCACTTGCAGGTCGAGTTGATGCGGCGACACCGCGCCCAGCCCGAAGGCCGCGCCGCCGGCGAGAGCGTGCAAATCGGCATTCACATCTCGATCAATGGAATTGCGGCGGGTTTGCGCAACACGGGCTGACGGGTGCCCGCTCAGTATTTACATACTCCCCTGAAGCTTTGCCATGCACGGTAGGCGGTAGTAAAGTCAGCGCCATGAAAACAATGCGCAGCAGCTTATTAGTTTCTATTTTTATCACCGTGACGGCCGCCAGCACGCCGGCGTCGGCGCAATTGTACAAATGGATAGACGTGCGCGGCGTTACCAATTATTCGAACACTCCGCCCGCCGCTGCAAACAAAGTGACGCTCGTCGACAGCACGCTGTCCGTATATACGCCTGACGCCAAATTGCTGGACGCGGTCAAGGCGATGCACCAGCGCGTAATTCAAACGTCGACGGAGCCTGAACCGCAGCGCGCGCCGGTTGCGCGCATCGCTTCTCCGCCGTATGGCTACGAGCAGTGCATGGGCTCGGGACGCCTTGGCTGCGACGATTTGTATCCGGTTCATTACCCCGCTTACCTGCCGGTGGCGGCGTATGGCCGCCATGGCGGGCAACCGACACGCTTTCTCGCGCCGCCACGCGCGGTTGCCGCAGACCAGTCGCGCGGTTCGCGCGGATCGCAGCGCTGACGTTAACTTTCTTCGCAAGTGGCCTATAGGTGCTTAGCCCTATGCCAAAATCATATTAATTAGGGCTACACGCAGCCAGTTAAGATAAAATCGCAGCCGCAGGTGACCGCGTGTGAACGGCAGTAAAGGCCTCGCGCAAATTGCATTGAGTTGCCGTCTTAATCGAATCTTTGCCACGCCACGCAGGCCCGCGCGTTTGTGACCACAAACGGGTCAGCACTTATTCCGGAGGACTGCACGATGTCGCTCGATGCGCGCTTCCAGTTGCGCGAAAAGTTGGGGGTGGGGGCGACCAGCGAAGTGTATGACGCCTATGACATGAGCTTGCGGCGCCATGTCGCCATCAAGTTGTTCAAGAAGTTTAATCGAGAGGCGGGATTCGCTGAGACCAGGGAGCGGTTTCTAGTCGACGCGCGCGCCGCGGCCGGCTTGTCGCACCCTAACATCGTGACGATCTACGACGCCGGCAGTTTTGGCGACGGCATCGCCATCGTGATGGAGCTTATCAAAGACTCATTGCGCAAAATGCTCGACCGCGCCGCGCCGCTGCCGCTTGCGACAGCGCTTAACATCGCAGTGCAAATCGCCGACGGCCTCAAATGTCTTCATGCGAACGGCATCTATCATCGCGATATCAAGCCTTCCAACATCCTGCTCGCGCCCGGCAACCACGCAAAGATCGGCGATTTTGGACTGGCGCATCTGCCATTGTCGGATCTGACCCGTACTGGTGCTGTACTCGGCACGCCTCGCTACATGTCGCCCGAGCAGGCACAGGGACAGACACTCGACAACC
>JANYCE010000344.1 GCA_025360445.1 Betaproteobacteria bacterium | reverse complement strand
TGCCACTCATCAGCGGCGAACAAAAACGGCTCGGTTCGATGATCATGATCGAGGACATCTCGAGCGAGAAGCGCATGAAGTCAACCATGTCGCGCTATATGGATCCGTCGATCGCCGATCAGTTGCTAGCGGCGGGCGCGGAAATTTTAGGCGGCAAAAGCATGATTGCCACGGTGCTGTTCTCCGACATTCGCGGCTTTACGACACTAACTGAAGAACTCGGGCCGCACGCCACGGTAAGCATGTTGAACGAGTATTTTGAAATCATGGTCGAGTGCATCCAAAAGGAAGGCGGCATGCTCGACAAGTTCATTGGCGACGCGATGATGGCCGCGTTCGGCATCCCGGTCGGGCATGACGACGATGAAGACCGCGCGGTGCGCGCAGCGGTGGCGATGATACGCAGCCTCGCGGCGTGGAACGTCACGCGACAGAACGAGGGTAAGAAACCCGTCAATATCGGCATCGGACTCAATACGGATGTCGTGGTGTCGGGCAACATCGGTTCGAAGAAACGCATGGACTTCACCATCATCGGCGACGGGGTCAATCTCGCGGCGCGCCTCGAGTCCGCCTCGAAACAATACGCCGCGCGGATTGTGATCAGTGAATTCACGTTCAAGAAACTTCGCGGTACTTATCGCACGCGGGAGATCGATCTCGTGGTGGTAAAAGGCAAGACCCAGCCGGTCGCCGTCTATGAGGTGCTTGATTTTCACGACGATGAGACATTCCCCAATATGATGGACGCCGTCAATCAGTTCAAGGATGGCATTTCCAAATACCGTGCCGGCAACTGGAAGGCAGCGATTGGCGGGTTTCGCGAAGCGCTCAAGCTAAATCCGCACGACAAGCTGTCGGAGATTTACATTGAGCGTTGTGAAAAGCTTAAGTTGAAGCCGCCGCAGGGCAAGTGGGACGGCATTTGGGTGATGGACAGCAAATAAACGCCATAGCCGGTGCGTAGCCCGTGCGAAACGGCATGGGCGCAGACCCTGGCGGTGCGCTCGCTGCGCCGCCTATTAATGGAACGCGGAGACTACAATTTTGATCGATCTTAAAGCGGCCGCTCGTCGCATCCGGAACACCGCGTTGGCGGCTATGTTCGTGACCGGCCTCTTCGAGGTCGCAGCGAATGCCGCCAGCTTTCCGGAAAAACCGATAAGGGTGATCGTGCCGTTTCCGCCAGGCGGCGGCGCGGACCTCGTAACGCGTTCGACCGCGCCCAAACTGTCGCAGGCGCTCGGTCAAACGTTCGTGATCGACAACCGCGGCGGTGCGAATTCGAACATCGGCGCCGACCTCGTCGCCAAAGCGCCGGCAGACGGCTATACCCTGCTGACTGCGACCGCCAACCTCGCGATGAATGCGAGCCTGTATCCTAAATTGCCGTACGACCTGGTGCGGGATTTTGCGCCGGTCACCATGCTGGCGGTGTCGGCGTTCGTGATGACCACTCATCCATCCGTTGGCGCATCGACCGTCGGCGAATTCATCACGGCCGCGAAAATGAAACGCCTTAACTATGCTTCCAACGGGAGCGGCAGCCCGGCGCATCTCGCTGCGGAAATGTTCAAGACGGTGGCGAAGGTTGACATGGTGCACGTGCCCTATAAAGGCAGCGGCCCCGCGGTCACGGACTTGATGGGCAACCAGGTGCAAGTGATGTTTGGCAGCATGGCGTCGACGCTGCCGTTCGTGAAGGCAGGCAGGCTGAAGGCTCTGGCGGTCACGACGGCGAAAAGATCGGCAGTTGCGCCGGAGTTGCCGACGATCGCGGAATCGGGATTTCCCGGTTTCGAGATTACGACATGGTATGGATTTCTCGCGCCGGCACACACGCCCGCCGCTGCCATCCAACTGCTCGCCGGCGAAACTATCAAGGCGGTCAACGCGCCCGAAGTTAAAACCATCTTCAGTGCGCAGGGACTCGACGTAGTGGGCAACTCTCCGCAGGAATTTTCGGCCTTGATCAAGAAAGATATTGCAAAATACGCCGAAGTCATCAAAGCGTCGGGCGCGCGGCTCGAATAGCGGGCGGCCCCGTCGTCAAGCCACGATCAAGCACGGCAATCAACAGCGCGAAAGGTCACATGAAAGAAATACGCATACTATCGGCCACCGGCATGTTGGGCTCGGGCTTCCGCGAAGCAACGCTCAAGCATGCGATGACGCTGAAGCCCGATTTCATCGGCGCCGACTCGGGCTCGACCGATCCGGGCCCTTATTACCTCGGGTCGAGCGACAGCAATTTTTCGGATTCCGCCAACAAGCGCGACCTGCGGCTCATGCTGCTGGCCGGCCGCGCCGCTAAAATTCCAGTCATAGTCGGCACCGCTTGCACTGCGGGCAACGACGACCAGCTCGCGCGGCTGGTCGGTATCGTGCGCGACATCGCGCGCGAAGAGAAATTGAGTTTCAAGCTCGCGGCTATTCACTCGGAACAGGACAAAGGCTATCTCAAGAAAAAGTTACGCGACGGCAAGATCACGCCGCTCTCGAATGCGCCTGAAATCAGCGAAGCGGTGATCGACCGCAGCGCACATATCGTCGGCATGTGCGGCATCGAGCCTTACATCGAAGCGCTCGAAAACGGCGCCGAGGTCGTCATCGCGGGCCGCTCGAGCGACACCTCGATTTATTCGGCGATGCCGGTCATGAAAGGGTTTAATCCGGCGACGGTCTGGCACGCGGCAAAAATTCTCGAATGCGGCGCCGCCTGCGTCGTCCAGCGCAAGTATCCCGATTGCCTGATGGTCACACTCACCAACGACCACTTCATTGTCGAGCCGCCGAACCCCGAATACCGCTGCGATCCGGTCAGCGTCGCGTCACATAATCTGTATGAGAATTCAACTCCATACGAACTCGTCGAGCCGTCCGGCGTATTAAACACAGTCGCTGCACGCTATGAGGCGCTGTCCGACCGCGCGGTTAAAGTGTCGGGCAGCACATTCAAACCATCGGCGCGCTACACGATCAAGCTCGAAGGTGCGGAACTGGCCGGTTATCAGAGCATTATCATCGGCAGCGTGCGCGATCCGATCATTTTGCGCCAGCTCGACTCGTGGCTCGCGGGCATGACTCAAGCCATCAAAGACCGGCTGATTGCGGTTTTCGGCAGCGATATCGAAACAAAATACGAATTCCAGATCCGGGTGTTCGGCAAGGATGCAACTATGGGACGCCTCGAGAGCGAGACCAAACTGGGGCATGAAGTGGGGCTCCTGTTTCAAACCACAGCGCAGACACAGGAACTCGCGACCGCCATCATGAAATCAGTCGGCCACATGGCGGTGCACTATCCAGTGCCGGAATGGACGGGCCTGATTACATCGATTGCGTTTCCTTATTCGCCGGCGGAAATCACGCGCGGCGCGAGTTACCGGTTTAATCTTAATCATGTGGTGGAGCCGGCGTCGCCGCTTGAGATGTTCAAAATCGATTACGAGAAAGTCTAAGGTTATGCCTAAGCTTTGGCAGGTCACCAAATTAATACGCAGCAAGAATGCCGGTCCGTTCGAGCTCACGTTCGACGTGATCTTTAAAGACCATGCGACTTATGAGAAAGTGCGTGATGCAAAATCCATTAACGCCGCGTGGTTCGCTAAAACTTACCGGTTGCCGCCGGAAGTGGTCGTCATCATCAACTACGATGCGGCGAGCGCGATAAAGATTACGATTCCGCGGCCGACGATATCTGGCGATATCAATGACACCGATGTCTACGGCGGACAGCAATATGGCCCGCTGGTCGAACTGGATGTACCTTAAGGCCGCACCCTTGTGACTGCGCATGATGCGTTTGCTTTGTCAGGCAGACACAGCGACTTTTGTCCTCGAGTTGGCGTTTGCCCGGGGTTAGCCTTGAATTTTTCCGAACGGAGGCGGACATGACCTTTTACGTTGAGGCATACAGCAAATCTGATGGCGCCGAGACAGCCTTGCGGCACGTCGGCGATTTTGAAACCCTACCAGCGGCAATTGCTGCTTCTAAACGCACGATCGACAGCGCACTGTTGCGCGAGCACGCCGCCGGTATGGCGGGCGCTGATTTATTCGCGAAGTTTCAGGCCTACGGCGAAATGCCGTGCATCTTTCGCGATGAAGACAAGACGCTGAGTGGCCTGGGATTCAACGCGCTGGTTTACGCAAGAGAGCGCGCTACGGAATTGTGCGGCCAATAGACTGCGCAATCGATTTCTATTTTCCATACCTTACATGTGAAAGCAACCGCACCATGACTACTGCCGCGCAAACCCTGGCCGAATTCGCCACCCAATTGCAATTTGACCGCATACCGGCGCACGTGATCGAGCGCGCGAAGGCGTGCGTGATCGATACGGTCGGCGCGTGCACCTATGGTTCGACGCTGCCGTGGAGCAAGATCGTGATCGGGTATGCGGAGCAATACGGCCGCGGCGGGCAAAGCACGATACTCGGCACCGGGCGTAAGGTGCACGCGCCGATGGCGGCGCTGGCGAACGGGGCACTCGCGCATGCGTTTGAAATGGATTGTCTTGTGCAGCCGAGCGCCGGCGTGCACCCAGGCGCGTCGCTGACGGCCCCGGGACTTGCAATCGCGCAGGAGGTCGGTGCGAGCGGCAGAGATTTCATCACGGCCGTGGTTGCCGGCGGTGAAGTGATGCACCGCATCGGCGATGCGTCGAAGCAGTCGACGGAGCACATCGGATTTCATGCGCCGGGCGTCACCGGTGCGTTCGGCGGCGCCATCATCGCAGGGCGGTTGCTCAAACTCTCGACGGAACAAATGACGATGGCGCTGGGCATCGCGGGTTCACTTGGTAGCGGTCTCCTCGAATTCTCGAAGTCGGGCGGCGGTATGGTCAAGCGCCTGCATCTCGGCCGCGCCGCCGAATCCGGCGTGCTCGCGGCATCGCTCGCAAAGAACGGCTTCAGCGGTCCGGCGACCGTGCTCGAAGGCAAGTTTGGCTACATGAACGTGTTCTGCCACGACGGGGATGCAACACGCCTGACCGCCGGACTCGGCGAAACGTGGAAGTTTTTAACGCTCGCCATCAAACGCTACGCGTGCCACATCACGTCCCACGTGCCGGTCACCGTGGCGCTCGAGCTGCAGGAAAAATACAAGATAAAAGGGGATGACATCGCCTCGATCGCCATCGAGGGGAGCGAGAAGATGTTCAGCCACCACAACATTCTCGAACCGCAGGACATGACGATGGCGCAATACAGTGCGCCTTTTAACGTTGCGCTGTCGTTTTACCTCGATCCGCGCAACCCGGATTCATTTTCGGAAGGGTCACGCAACGACGCCAAAATTCGCGCGCTGTGCCGCACTGTCAAAGTGTCGGTGCGCAAGGACCCGGTCAAGGACAATCCACTTGCAAGCCGCGTTATCGTTAAATTAAAAGACGGCCGCGACCTCACGCATGAGCTCACCTATTTCCCCGGGATGCCGCAGCAGCCGTTGAGCAACGATCAACTGCTGGATAAATTTACGACCATCACGCGGGGCGTGCTCGGGGCGGGCGCGGAGAAGGTGTTCGCCGACTTCAGCGCGATCGAAAGTGTTGCAGATATGCGCGGGCTAATCTAGCCGTACTGTAGTTCGTCACCGTTAGTCGCTGGTATCCAATCGATTTCTGTTTTATTGGCCGGCGGTAGGCCGGCAGCCCGAGTACTGAGTATAGAGGCGGCGCCGGCCGAAGTTCACAGCTTCGGCAGTTGTTGCGTACGCGAAGTTGGCTTGGCAAGCCGTCTGCCGCGAGAGGGTGTCTTCTCGGTACGTGCGATAGTTTCGCCGCCACTGGCGATGTCAGTGGAATTCACCATGCGCACAACGTCCTCGCGAATATCTGCGGGCAACGCCAGCTCGTCGATGCGTTGTAAACGCGCACTGCGATCGCGCAGGCTGTGCACGCCGGCAAGATATAGAAGCAGATCGTCCGTGGTGAAGATGGTCTTCTGGGCCCGCGCGTGATCCTGGCTCGTGCCCGGGAACATTACGCGCATTAAAAAGCTCAGGCAGCTAAGGCAGGGCGCATCAGAAGGACCGCGAACGATGCAGTACGGCGTCTCTGCCTCGGCATAGGGCAGCACGCGTGCTTCGAGTTCGGCGCGCAGCATGCCCATCGACGCTTCGTCGGGAAACGGCCGCACGCCATACAAGTATTGAACCTCGATCAGCTTGCGGTTCGCGGGCACATAACCGTATTGCATAAAGGGCGACACGACGACGCCCAATTCGAAGAACGACCAGGCGATCCGCTGATCGGGCATTTCGATGCCGACTTGCGTCTCCCATTCACCGCTACCCGCGCGAACAATAAAAAAATGGATATAACCCGTCTGGCCCGCACCCGTGCCGTTCACCGCGACAACGGGTGACGAATCGCGCGGATCGTACGCCGGACTGACAGCCGCCGCAGCGGCGCCGATGCCCGCATACAGCAGCGAGGCCAGCAACCAACCGGCGAATCTTGATATCCCATGTGCGTGCATTACGCTGCCGGTTTAAAAATTAGAAAATATTGGTTCGGCAGAAACGCGTGCCCGGCGTCAAGCACGAAGCCGGCGTTAAGCATTTCGGCCTGCACCCGCGCGGGCGCGATGCGTGCATTTTTTGGTGGTCCCGCCGGCGCATCGAGCCGGAAGTCGATGATCGCGACGCGCCCGCCGGGCTTGAGCGAGAGACGCAGCTTGCGGAAGTAGTCGGCGGGCTTGTCGACATGATGATAGACGTCGACCAGGATGATGAGATCGACCGGCGAGGGAATGCGCGCATCGTCGGCGGCGCCCCTGATTGCCGTCAGGTTCGGGAGCTTCTCTTGGCGCGCGCGCTCGCTGAGATATTTCACCATGTCGGGCTCAATGTCGATGCCGAACACCTGTCCTTGGGTCAGCATGTGCGCGAAGCGCACCGCGAAGTAACCGGTGCCCGCGCAGATGTCGGCAACCACCGCGTCGGGCGGCAACTTTAGCGCTGCGATTACCTCATGAGGTTTCTGCCACTTGTCCCGCTCGGGATCGTCGAACACCTTCGCCCATTTTTCAGCGCCGCTGAATCTATGTTGGGCGTGTGCCGGTGACTGCGCGGGCGATTGCGCGTGCGCTGATTCGCCCGCTGTTGCACCGGCAAAAATCAATGAGAGCGAGATGAAAAAAATGTTTTGTGGGCAGCGCATGCAATAGCCGGTGGGACGGAGAAGACGTGTGTGCGACATGGTATATTGCAGCTTCCCCTATGAACAGCCTGACAAAAATATTTATCGGCGGTGGTCTCGCCTGCCTGATCGCGGGTAACACATACGCTGCGCAAAGCGATGCAGTCAACTATCCGGCGCGACCGATTCGTCTGATGGTGCCGCAAAATCCGGGCGCTTCTGTCGATAACGTGAGCCGCATACTCGCGGCGCGAATGGGTGAGCAACTCGGGCAACAAATTGTGGCGGACAACCGGCCCGGCGCGGGCGGAACGCTCGCCGCGGAAGTCGTCGCTCACGCGGCGCCAGACGGCCACACGCTGTTCGCCGTTGCCACCGGCACTGCGGTAATTTCGCCGCAGACATTTAAAAAACTTTCATATGATCCGATCAAGGACTTCGAATACATTTCGCTGTTTGCGATCACTCAGAACGTGCTGGTAGTTCATCCGGCGCTGCCGGTGAAGAGCGTGAAAGAGCTGCTGGCGTATGCTAAAGCGAGTCCGGGTAAGCTCAATATGGCCAACGCGGGTTCAGCGTCGCAAAGTCATCTCGCCTGCGTGCTGTTTACGCACATGGCCGGTATTGATGTCGTGCACGTCCCTTATAAGGGCGGCGGCGCTTCAGTCACCGCGTTGATCGGCAATGAATCGCAGGTGACCATCACGCCCGCGCCAGCCGTGCTGGGGCATGTGCGCGGCGGGCGCCTGCGCGCTCTGGCTACCGCTGGCGCGAAGCGCTCGCCGTTGATGCCCGATTTGCCTACCGTGATCGAATCCGGTCTGCCCGGTTTTCTTTCCAGCGGCTGGATGGGCCTCATGGCGCCGGCGCGCACGCCGAAACCGATTCTCGATAAATTGCTGGCAACGCTGGTCAAAGTCGTCGAGACGCCGGCGACGCGCGAGCTATTCGAACGCCAGGGCGCCGATCCGGTGACGACGACGCCGGTGGAATTTAAAAACTTCGTCGCTGAGGAATACTCGCGTTTCACGCAGGCGATCAAACTTGCGAATCTGAAACCCGAATAGTCGTTTCAAATTACGGCAAAACAGGGGGGGGCAATGGGATACGTGCGGAGTTCGGGCGTGGTGATGTTCGCGGTATGCGCTTTGCAGGGTGGCGCTGTGAGCGCTGCGGAGCGCGCGACCGCTTGGCCGACCAAGCCCGTGCGCCTGATTGTCCCGTTTGCACCGGGCGGCGCGACCGACATCGTCGCCCGCATTCTTGCACAGGGATTGGCCGAGACGCTTGGTCAGCAGTTCGTCGTTGACAACCGTTCGGGCGCGTCGGGCAATATCGGTGTCGAAATGGCAGTGCGCTCGCTGCCCGATGGCTACACCGTAGTGATAAATAATGTTTCGACCGGCGCGATCAATCCGATTGCGTTCGCCTCTACGCTTAAGTACGACTCGACCAAAGAATTGACCGGCGTCGCGTTGCTTGCATCGATTCCGAATCTGCTGGTATCCGGCGCGGGTTTTCCGCCGAGCACGATTAAAGATCTGATCGAATACGCGAAGGCGCGTCCCGGCCAACTCAATTATTCGAATCCGGTCGGCGCTTATTCGCATCTCGACATGCTCGAGTTCATGAGCAAAGCCGGCATCCAGATGGTAAATGTGCCCTCGAAAGGCGCGGGCTCTTCGTTTGCCTCGATCATCGCGGGCGAAATTCATTTCTCATTTTTGAACGCTGCGACGGTCACGCCGCAAGTTAAAGCCAACCGCATGAAAGCGTTCGTGACGACCGCGAAAAAGCGTCTCACTGAATTGCCTGAAGTGCCGACCATGGCCGAGGCCGGCTTTCCCGGTATGGGCAGCGTCAACTGGAACGGATTTTTTGTGCCGGCGAAGACGCCGCGCGCAATCGTCGACAAGCTAGCGGCAACGACGTCGCAAGTGCTGCTGCGCCCCGCGGTGCAGGAAGCGTTTGTCAAAGCCGGCGTGCCACTCACACCCAGCGCCTCGCCGGAAGAATTTCAGGAGTTTGTGCGCGCGGAGCAAAAACGCTGGGCGCGCATCATCAAAGAGAACAACGTCAAGTTCGAGTGATTGCATAAATTGGTAATTGAGTGATTAAGCGATTAGGTTTTTTAGTTACTCAATTCCAAAATTCCTCAATCGCTAATCCCCCAATCCCCCAATCCCCCAATCCCCCAATCCCCCAATCCCCCAATCCCCCAATCCCCCAATCCCCGGAGTAACAATGACCGCT
>JANYCE010000256.1 GCA_025360445.1 Betaproteobacteria bacterium | reverse complement strand
GCCAGACTCGCAGCGAGGTTGACGCCGGTCGTGGTCTTGCCGACGCCGCCTTTTTGATTCGTTATCGCAAGAATTCTCGCCATCAGGCGCTCGCGGGGCTGAGTAAAACCAGATGACGTTTGGCGTTCAAGCCCGGCACCTTGAGCGGCACTGTGCGCACGAGTTTAAAGGTCGCCGGAAGCTGCGCGAGTTCTTCATCAGGATAAACACCTTTCATTGCCGCAACTACGCCGCCATCCGCGCACAGTGCGCCAGCCAGCTTAAGAAATTCCGGCAGATCCGAGAATGCGCGCGAAATTACAAGATCAAACTTTTGCCGCGGCTGCCACGCCTCGACTCTTTCACACACCACTGCCACGTTCGTCAATGCGAGTTCTATCGCGGCCTGCCGCAAAAACGCGGCTTTCTTATGGTTGCTGTCGAGCAGAACGAAGCGCGTCTGAGGCCACAGGAGCGCCAGCGGAATTCCCGGTAAGCCAGCGCCGCTGCCGACGTCGACGACTGATGTCGCGTGCAGATGCGGGGCCACGGCAAGGGAATCAAGCGCATGCACGCTAACCATTTTTACGCTGTCTCGTACAGCAGTGAGGTTGTGCACCCGGTTCCACTTGGCGATCAACGCCAGATACTCGTCGAGCTTCGTCAGGACCTCAGGCGACACCTTTAGGCCGAGTTCCGCGATGCCTTGCGCGAGTTGTTGGTCGGGCGTCATGCCGTTTTCTGCGCAGCACCGAAACCCCGCTTTAAATGGACGAGCAACAACGAAATCGCTGCCGGCGTGATTCCCGATATACGCGCGGCCTGGCCGAGCGTCTCGGGCCGAAATTGATTTAGCTTTTGCTGCACTTCGATCGACAGCCCGTGCACACTGCGATAGTCAAGCTCCGCCGGCAAGCGCGTCGTTTCAGACGCTTCCTGGCGCGTGATCTCGTCCTGCTGGCGCGCGATGTAGCCTTGATACTTGCACTGGATTTCAACTTGCTCCGCAACCTTAAAATCGGTTACCGCGGGCCCCGCGGTCGGCAGCGTCATCAACGTGGCATAGCTAACATTAGGCCGCCGCAATAAATCGAGCAATGTGTATTCGCGCTCTATCGTCTGCCCAAGCACCCGCTCACAGTCATGCCGCGCGACGACCGCTGGATTGACCCAGGTTGATTTGAGCCGTTCAAACTCGCGCGTCACGGCTTCACGTTTGCGATCGAATTGCT
Source organism: Betaproteobacteria bacterium (assembly GCA_025360445.1). Classification (GTDB taxonomy): domain Bacteria; phylum Pseudomonadota; class Gammaproteobacteria; order Burkholderiales; family SG8-41; genus PALSA-1004. The sequence goes on along the minus strand of JANYCE010000256.1, from coordinate 36,190 downwards.
CCCAGCGCTCGTTGTTCACTAACCCTAAGGTGCGCCCGATTTCCGTCAACCGCATATCAGCATTGTCTTCGCGCAGGCTGAGGCGGTATTCGGCACGACTGGTAAACATGCGATACGGCTCGGCGACACCACGCGTGATCAGATCGTCAACTAACACACCGAGATACGCTTCACTGCGGCGCGGGCACCACGCATCATCGCCGGCGACCAACCGCGCGGCATTGACCCCGGCAAGCAGGCCTTGCGCCGCGGCCTCTTCGTATCCCGTCGTGCCGTTGATTTGACCGGCGAAAAAAAGGCCTTTGATCGCCTTGGTTTCAAGTGAGCTTTTGAGCGCACGCGGATCGTAATAATCGTACTCGATCGCATACCCTGGTCGCGTGATGTGCGCCGCTTCGAGTCCCGGAATCGAGCGCACGAGCGCGAGCTGCACATCGAAAGGCAGGCTGGTCGATATGCCATTGGGATAAAACTCGTTGACCGTCAAACCTTCCGGCTCAAGAAATATCTGGTGCGACGATTTGTCCGCGAAGCGGGTGATCTTGTCTTCAATCGACGGACAGTAACGAGGACCGACACCTTCAATCGCGCCAGTAAACATCGGCGATCGATCAAGCCCGCTGCGAACAATGTCGTGCGTGTGGGCACTTGTGTGCGTAATCCAGCAGGCCATTTGTCGTGGATGCTGCGCGCGCGTTCCCAAAAATGAAAACACCGGCGTTGGATCGTCGCCAGGCTGCTCAGACAGTTGCGAAAAATCGATGCTCCGCCCGTCAAGGCGCGGCGGCGTTCCAGTCTTGAGGCGTCCGACCGGCAGTTTAAGCTCGCGCAATCGCGCCGCCAAAGTGATCGCCGGGGGATCCCCGGCGCGGCCTGCCTTATAATTTTTGAGGCCTACGTGAACTAAACCCGCGAGAAACGTACCCGTCGTCAACACCACGGACTTTGCAGAAAACCTTAACCCGAGCTGCGTCACCACCCCCGTAACTGCGTCGCCCTCAAGGGTCAAATCATCGACTGCCTGTTGGAAAATAAAAAGGTTATCCTGATTCTCAAGGCGGCTCCGGATTGCTTGCCGATATAAAACGCGGTCCGCTTGCGCGCGGGTTGCGCGAACCGCATGCCCCTTGCTCGAATTAAGCGTTCGAAACTGGATCCCCGCTTCGTCGGTCGCAGCGGCCATTGCGCCGCCCAGCGCGTCAACTTCTTTGACCAGATGCCCTTTACCGATCCCGCCAATCGAGGGATTGCACGACATCTGGCCGAGCGTTTCGACGTTGTGAGTTAGCAACAGCGTTCGACGCCCGATGCGCGCACTCGCCAGCGCAGCTTCGGTTCCGGCGTGGCCGCCGCCGACGACAATCACATCAAATTTCTCAGAAAATTGCATACGCTTGCCGCTCAAATAGGACAACAATGTTACCAAAAACTACCCGCCGATATAAACCTAACGCTCGGTTTCACGTGGAACATGCCCAACTAGAATCTTAATCAGTGGCGTAAACGTTTCACGTGAAACGGTGACACAAATTATTTTCCAACGCAAAAAGTCGAAAATATCTTGCCTAAGAGATCGTCTGCGGACACCCGCCCAGTGATACTGCCCAAGGCTTCTTGAGCCAGCCTGAGTTCTTCCGCCATGAGTTCGAAGGGAATTGACTTATCACCCGCCTGGGCAAGGCTCGCTTCCGCTCGGCGGAGGGCCTGCATATGTCGCTCCCGCGCCATAAACACCCCTTCCCCCTCTCCCCGCCACCCGACGGTTTCAAGAATTGCGTGGCGCAACAAATCGATCCCCAAGCTTGATTTCGCCGACACCGCAACCTCATTGCCGTCAGCGTGCTTTCGACGATACGGAGCGATGCCAATCAAGTCGACTTTATTAATTACGTTCAAACAAGGGGCAGTTTGAGTCAGCGCAGTCACCGCCGAATCTACCAGTCGTGTTTCGGGCCGGGATATATCGCTAACCCACACCACCAGATCGGCCGTGCGGATCGAATCCCACGTTTTGCCGATGCCCAGTTTTTCTACCGCGTCCTGCGGTTCGCGCAAACCAGCGGTGTCGACCAAGTGCAACGGCACACCTTCAATACTTATCGTTTCTTTAATCGCGTCTCGGGTCGTACCCGGCACAGCCGTAACGATCGCGCACTCGGCACCTGCTAGCGCATTTAGCAGGCTCGATTTGCCGACGTTGGGATGGCCGGCTAGCACGACGCGTATACCCTCTCGCAATATCTGGCCACGCTGTGACGAGCCGATAATGCTCGCCAACCGGCGTTGGATAAATTCGAGCTTCTCGTTTATCTCAGCTCGAATTGTGAAATCTATATCTTCCTCTGGAAAATCGAGCGACGCCTCAACGGCTACGCGTAGCTGAGTGAGTGCCTGCACCATGCCGCTGATGTGCTGCGAAAACTCTCCATGCAGCGATCGAACCGCGGAACGCGCCGCCGTGACGGTCGATGCGTTGATGAGATCCGCGACACCTTCCGCCTGCGCCAGATCGATCTTATTATTAAGAAACGCCCGTTTAGTGAACTCCCCCGGCTCGGCGGCGCGAGCGCCGAGTTCGAAGCAGCGCTGCAAAAGTAGGCCGAGGACGACCGGTCCGCCATGCCCTTGCAACTCAATAACGTCCTCACCCGTGTACGAATGTGGCGCAGGAAAATAAAGCACCAAGCCTTGATCGATAATACCGCCGGCGGCGTCCAGAAAATCTGCGCGCGTTGCGTGACGAGGAATAACTTCGGTGGCAACCAAGCCTCCTAACATGCCTCTTAGGTGTGAGCCCGATACTCGCACGACACCAATGCCGCCACGACCCGGCGGCGTAGCGATTGCAGCTACGGCATCATTTAACATGCGCCGGTTTGGCATGCTCCATGGCGTGGGTAATTTGCCATTGTTGGGCAATCGACAGGATGTTATTCACCAACCAATACAACACCAAACCGGCGGGAAAGAAGAAAAACATGACGCTGAATGCTATCGGCATGATTTTCATGATCTTGGCTTGCACGGGGTCGGGAGGGACGGGATTCAGATAGGTTTGAAAAATCATGGTGGCCCCCATCAAAATGGGCAGCACGAAGTAGGGATCTGCGACCGACAAATCGTCGATCCACAATATAAACGGTGCGTGTCGGAGCTCCACACTTGCCAGCAAAACCCAATAAAGTGCAATAAAAACAGGTATTTGTACCACAACCGGCAAACATCCGCCAAGCGGATTGATTTTCTCTGTTTTGTACAGTTCCATCATCGCCTGATTCATGCGCTGACGGTCGCTGCCATATTGATCCTTGAGCTTTTGGAGGCGAGGAGCGAGCATTCGCATCCTTGCCATCGAGCGGTAGCTCGCTGCGGATAACGGATAGAAAACCGCTTTTAGAGAGACGGTCAAAATGATTATGGCAAGGCCCCAATTGCTGACCCATTGATGCAACCACTGCAAATACCAAAACAACGGTTTGGCGATGATCGTCAGCCAGCCGTAGTCGATAGTAAGGTCGAGCCCCGGCGCCAGATTGGCGAGGTTCTCGACCTCTTGCGGTCCTGCGTAGAGCGGCACGGTGATTTTGGCACTTGCACCCGAATCAATGTTGCCGACGGGCAGGATCACGCCCGCGGAGTAAAGACCGTTGTCGAGATGCCGTGTGTAAAACTCGCGCGGAACGTTGTTCGCTGGTAGCCAGGCGCTTAAAAAGTAATGCTGAAGCATCGCGATCCAGCCGTCGGTGCTTTTCTTGGGATAACTCACCTTCCCTTTGTCAACGTCGCTAAACGCGACTTTCTGAAATTTTTCCTTGTCGGTATATACGGCAATGCCGGTATAGGTGGGCAGCATCGCCGAGTCGCCCACCGGCGGCCTGCCGTCGCGTACAAGCTGAAAATAACTGTCGGCGTGGATGGGCGCCGCGCTCTTGTTGTTAATTTCGTAACTGACGTCGATCACATGACTGTTGCGATGAAAGCCGTAAACTTTGGTCACGTTAACGCCGCTCGCCGTCACCGCCGACAGGCGCACGGCAATATCGTTCGTGCCATCGAGAAGTTTCACCTCGCGTTCGCTCGTCGTATAAACGGTACGGTGGTTCGGAAGGTCATTGCCGATCAAACCGGACTGTGCGATATACGTGCGTTCAGGTTGAAATTCTAACAACGCAAAATTCTTTTTCTTGTCTAGCGTATCGCGCTGGCCGAGCAATTCCAGATGACGCAAATCTCCGCCCGCCGTATCGATTACGGCGATGAACGTGTCCGTTTGCACCCGAACCTGCTGGCCTTTTTGCAACTCACCGCTGACAACCGGCGCGGTTGCGGACGGTGAAGTCACTAACGGTTGGCTCGCCGTTGGAACCGGTGACGCCGATGGCGTACCCGCTGGTATTGCTGCGGCCGGGATCGTCATCGGCGGACGCGAGTCCTTCTGCCACGCGTCGAGCAGAAAAAACGTCGAGAACGTAAACAACATAAACAGGATTAGTCGCTGAGTATCCATGAATGAACCGAGTGGTTAAATCGCGCTTAGCGATTTTGCGCGGCCGCGACGCCGCCTGAACACAATTGCCAGGCGCGGCGCAGCAGATCGAGAACTTCGGTCCGCGCCTCCGCCCTTGAAGCCGCTAAAACTGCGCCACGGGCGCGCACAATAAAATCTGCCCCCGTTAACTCATTGCGACTAATGCGAAACATTTCGCGCGCGAGCCGTTTGCAGGAGTTACGCGCGACTGCTCGCGGCGCATAGCGTTTATTGACTGATATCCCGAGCCGGGACCCCGTTGAGAGGTTGGGTCGGGCATAGACCTGAAAAAACTTACCGGCCACCGAGCACTTATAGGCGAACACCGGGGCAAATGCGTTCTGCCCCACTAGTCGACTGGCTTTTGAAAAAGAATTAGGACTAGCGGCGCGCTTCAAACGCCGAGACGCACGCGCCCCTTTGCGCGGCGCGAACGCAATACGGCGCGGCCGGCGCGCGTTTTCATGCGCACCCTGAATCCGTGCGTGCGCTTGCGGCGGGTGGTAGACGGTTGATAGGTCCGTTTCATGATCTTGCCTGAGCTCGTTTGAAAAGCCCGCCATTACAACCGTTAGCGCCTGCTTCTGTCAATCCGATTTTGCGCCGCTGACGTGCGGTTGCGTAATCCGGGTTGTGGATAACTGCGCTCAAAAAAGCTAAAATCGACCATTGCCCCACCGCCCATTTTCGTCCATTTATAACCACATTGTCTGCCTCTCGATGAATAGCTTTTGGCGCTCTTGTCTCTCTCATTTTGAACAACAGCTGCCGCCTCAGCAATTCAAAACCTGGATTAAACCCCTTAAGTTTCAAGCATCAGAAAATCTGCTCACGCTGACCGCGCCGAACCGCTTCGTTTTGCAATGGATCCGCGATCGCTTTCTGGCCGAAATCGAGCGCCTCGCTAATGAGCGATTCGGCAATGAGGTCACGGTGACCTTGGTCTTGGCCGAAAAAGAAGCCGCACCGGCGCCCAAGGCGCTGGTGCCGGTTGCAGGCGCCATCAAGCCCGGCGCGCGCGATATTTCGCGCCTGAATCCGGATTTTAATTTCGGCACGTTTGTTACCGGAAAAGCCAACGAACTGGCGCGCGCGGCGGCCATTCAGGTCGCAGAACGCGCCGGCGAAGCCTACAACCCCTTGTTCGTCTATGGCGGCGTTGGCCTGGGCAAAACGCACCTGATACATGCAATCGGCAATTTGTTGCTGCAGCGTAATCCGCAAAGCCGCATTCGCTATATACATGCTGAACAATATGTGTCCGACGTGGTGCGTGCGTACCAACACAAATCCTTCGATGACTTCAAGCGCTATTACCACTCACTTGATCTGCTGCTGATCGACGACATTCAGTTTTTCAGCGGAAAAAGCCGGACTCAGGAAGAGTTTTTTTACGCATTTAACGCGCTGATCGAATCACGCAAACAGGTGGTGATCACCTGCGACACCTATCCACGCGAAATTCCTGGCATGGAAAACCGCCTGATATCCCGCTTCGCCTGGGGCTTGACGGTCGCGGTGGAACCGCCGGAACTAGAGATGCGGGTCGCGATTCTGTTGAAAAAAGCCGAAGCTGAGAACGTAGTGCTCGACGAAACAGTCGCGTTTTTCATTGCTACACATAGCCAGTCCAACATCCGTGAGTTGGAGGGCGCGCTCAAGCGCATTCTTGCCTATTCACGATTTTTCGGCCAGCAGATCTCGGTCGATCTCTGCCGCGACGCGCTAAAGGACCTGCTCGCTCTGCAGAGCCGTCAGATCTCAATCGACAATATTCAAAAAACCGTCGCCGACTATTACAAGATCAAAGTCTCAGAGATGTATTCAAAGAAGCGCAGTCGCAATATCGCGCGTCCGCGCCAGGTTGCAATGGCATTGGCTAAAGAGCTCACGCATTTTAGCCTGCCTGACATCGGCGAGGCTTTTGGCGGCCGCGACCATACAACGGTTCTGCACGCATGCCGAAAAATTGCCGCGTTGAAAACGACAAGCCATGAGATCACCCGAGATTTTGATTCACTCCTCAAAGTTCTCCGTGGCTAACAACCCGCTTTCAACTTGTGAATAACAAGGCAATCGGCGACCTCGCAAATTGTTCATTAACAAATCATCCACACGCTAACGCGTATTTTATCGATCTACATAATGCCTCAAGAGTCGCCGCCACCTTATGATTGCCAACTTATCCACAAAAAAGGCGACTCCTATTACTACTACTAGGATATATAAACTATGAAACTAGTACAGACCAAGCGGGACAACTTGTTAAAGCCGCTGCAGGCCGTGACTGGCATCGTAGAAAAACGTCATACTTTGCCGATTCTCTCCAATGTTTTGATTGAGCAGATCGATGATCGTCTTCATCTATTGGCCACCGATCTGGAAATTCAGGTTTCCACAAGCTTTGCAAACGCGCAAAGCGGCGCTGACAAATATGCGGTCACTACGTCCGCGCGTAAATTGCAGGACATTCTGCGCGCACTGCCCGAACAAGCGGATATCGGCCTCGAAGCGCAAAACAACCGGCTGCTCGTGAAGTCCGGTAAAAGCCGCTTTACTTTGCAAACCTTGCCGGCTGAAGATTTTCCAAAACTACCGAAGGCTCCGGCTGCCGCCACCAGAATAAAGTTATCGCAAAAGGCCTTTAAATCGCTGTTGCTGTTGGTGCAATACGCGATGGCTCAGCAGGACATCCGGTATTACCTGAACGGCATGCTGCTTGTTCTGAGTGGGGACGTGCTGAAGGTCGTCGCAACCGACGGGCACCGGCTCGCTTATGCGAGCATGAAGCTTTCGCAGGCAGTTGAACCGCTGGAAGTCATCCTGCCGCGCAAGGCCGTGCAGGAACTGGTCAAGTTGCTGGGCGACAGCGATGATGATGTCGGCATCGAACTCGCGGCGACGCAGGTAAAGTTCACCATTCAAGAAGTCGAACTCGTGAGCAAGGTTGTAGACGGCAAGTTTCCGGATTTCACGCGTGTGATTCCGACAAATTATCAGAAGCAATTTTTGATCGAACGGAGTATTCTTCAACAGGCTTTGCAGCGGGTCGCCATCCTGTCCAATGAAAAATTTCGTGGCGTGCGCTGGACCCTCACCGAGGGTCAATTGCGCATTTCGTGCACCAACACAGAACAAGAGGAAGCGTTCGAAGAAATCGAAATTGGTTATTCGGGCGAAGCGCTGGACATAGGATTTAACGTCACTTACCTGCTCGATGTCCTTGCCAATTTATCGAGTGAAAAAGTGACTTGTTCGTTCGGCGACGCGAACAGCAGCGTGCTCATCACCATCACTGAAGATGTGGATTTTCGCTACGTCGTCATGCCGATGCGGATTTAATCTTGCGAATTCTTCCGGCAGTTCCGATGCGCAGATATTTAAAATTATTTTTGTACATTAAGCGACCCTGATGACTGATACGATCCAGCCCCCTAACGGCGCCGATTACGATGCCGACAGCATCAAAATACTCAAAGGTCTCGAGGCTGTTCGCAAGCGCCCGGGCATGTATATAGGAGATACGAGCGACGGCACTGGCTTGCATCACATGGTGTTCGAGGTCGTCGACAACGCGATCGACGAGGCGCTTGCAGGGCACTGCAATACGATCACGATTACCATACATCCTGACAACTCGATCAGCGTCCAGGATAACGGCCGCGGCATTCCGACGGAAATAAAATACGATGACGAGTTACGGCGCAGTGCGGCCGAAATCGTGATGACCGAACTGCACGCCGGCGGCAAGTTCGATAACAATTCGTACAAAATCTCCGGCGGCCTGCATGGGGTCGGGGTGTCGGTCGTCAACGCACTTTCTGAGTGGCTGCGCCTGACAATCCGGCGCGACGGCAAGAGTTTCCAGATGGAGTTTCGCGATGGCGTGCCGGTGGCGCCGCTCAAGGAAACCGGCAAGACCGAAAAACGCGGCACCGAAGTACATTTCCTCGCAAGCAAGGCGACTTTTAATCTGATCGAGTTTCATCACGATATTCTGGCTAAACGCCTGCGTGAACTTTCGTTTTTGAATAACGGCGTGGAAATTGCACTGATAGATCAACGCTCGGGAAAACAGGAAATTTTCTCGTTCACCGGCGGCGTCAGAGGTTTCGTCGAATACATGAACCGCAGTAAATCGCCGCTGCATCCAAAAATATTCTATGCGCTCGGCTCGAAAGAAGGCATCACCGTCGAAGTGGCGATGCAGTGGAATGACTCTTACGCTGAGTCGGTTCAGTGTTTTACCAACAACATACCGCAGCGCGATGGCGGCACTCACCTGACCGCGTTGCGCGCGGCAATGACGCGCACGCTCAATAGTTTTATCGAGAAAAACGAATTGGCCAAGCGGGCGAAAGTCGAAACCTCGGGCGACGACATGCGCGAAGGCCTGACCTGCGTGTTGTCGGTCAAGGTTCCCGAGCCCAAGTTTTCATCGCAGACCAAGGACAAGCTCGTCTCGAGCGAAGTGCAGCCGGTGGTTCAGGAAATCATCGCGGCGAAGCTTAGCGAGTTTCTGCTTGAGAACCCGAGCGACGCAAAAATGATTACGAACAAGGTCATCGAAGCGGCGCGCGCGCGGGAAGCCGCCCGCAAGGCCCGCGAGATGACGCGCCGCAAAGGGGTTCTCGACTCCCTGGGCTTGCCGGGCAAGCTGGCGGATTGCCAGGAAAAAGATCCTGCGCAATGCGAGCTTTATATTGTCGAGGGAGATTCGGCAGGAGGCTCCGCCAAACAGGGCCGCGATCGGAAATTCCAGGCGATTTTGCCGCTCAAAGGCAAAATTCTGAATGTCGAGAAAGCGCGATTTGACAAGCTGTTGTCGTCACAGGAAATAACGACGCTCATCAATGTGTTGGGCTGCGGAATCGGCAAGGATGAGTACAACGCTGACAAGCTGCGTTATCACCGCATAATCATTATGACGGACGCAGATGTGGATGGATCCCACATCAGGACGCTGCTCCTGACCTTCTTTTACCGCCAGATGCCCGAACTGTTCGAGCGCGGACATATCTACATCGCCCAGCCGCCGCTCTACAAGGTTAAACACGGCAAAAGCGAGCGCTATATCAAAGATGAGCACGAATTAAAAGAGCACCTGCTGAAGCTTGCGTTAGACGATGCCGAGCTTTTTCCTGGCACCGACGCGCCCGCATTGAACAAGGAAACGCTTGCGCAGGTGGCCAAACAGTATTTCCTGGCCGAAGCGGTAATCGACCGCCTAAGCCGGCTCATTGATCCGGTGGTTCTGCGCGCATTGTTGATCAACCCCGAAATCAGCCTCGCAGACGAAGACAACGCGGCGCAGAGCGCCCGCCGGCTGAATGCCGTGCTCGTCGCCGAAGGCGTCGTCATTGAATCTCAATACGACGAAAAGTCAGAACGCTACCGGCTGATGATAAAACGCACGCAGCATGGCAACCTGCACCAAACGGCCCTAGACGAGGATTTCATTCAGAGCGGTGACTATCAGCAGATCAAAACGACTGCACATGTTTTGCAAGGCCTGCTCGGACCAGGGGCTTATGTTAAGCGCGGCGATCATAAGCATGTGGTGAGCAACATCAAAGACGGGCTTGGATGGCTCCTGGACGAGGTCAAGAAAACTATGGGCATTCAGCGTTATAAGGGTTTGGGTGAAATGAACCCATCGCAATTGTGGGAAACCACGATGGATCCCGCCGTGCGCCGGTTGCTGCGCGCGCAAATTGAAGACGCGATCTCCGCTGATGAAACCTTTACCACGCTGATGGGTGACTTGGTCGAACCGCGCCGCGCCTTTATCGAATCAAACGCACTGGGCGTGCGCAATCTCGACGTTTAACTAAAAACGCTTACCCGGCGGCCGCCTTCTTCGCCTTAAGCGGCGCTTTCGGTTTCGCCGCCTTGGGTTCGCGCGGCGCGAATTCAAACGTCACCTTGCCACCGTCGCCGCGCGTCAGGTAAGCCGAGAACGGGCGGCCTTTCTTGGAAATAAATCGGTGTAAGAGGTCCGTTTTACCACCCGTCAAAAGCTTTTGCATTTGCTCGGTTTCTATCGGGCGCTGCAGAATGATCTGGCCCGAGCGGAAATCACATGTGCGCTCGGCACCAGTCGCTTTTTCGCAGATGTAGGAGACCCCATGGCTGAACACCGCGCCGCCGCATTTTGGGCACGCGCCGAGCGTCTCCTGGCCCGAAAAATCAACCGGCCCGGCGTCGGCGTCGCTACCGCTCTGGCCAAAGTCAAATTCGGTTTTAAAATCTGCGCTTAGCTTGATCAGTGCAACAAAAGGCTTGCCCATGCGGCTGCGAAAGCCTTGTAGCGGGCCAACGCTGCCTTTGGTAATGAGTTCCTCCACCTCCGCTGGTTCCAATTGGCGGCCGGCAAGGATTTTCCACAACGCAAAGTCGCACTGCTGACATTGGAATTTCTTGTAATTTTCTTTAACCACGCCGCCGCACTTCGGGCACCCAGTTGCGAGCGTCGAAAAATCCCCCGGCACGGTGTCACTCTCGTGTTCTTTGGTGTGTTGTACCAGTCGCCGAACCATGTCGGCGATTTCACGCATGAATTGATCGCGCGATAGTTTGCCCTGCTCAATCTGAGCAAGTTTAAATTCCCACTCGCCAGTTAATTCTGGCGAGCTCAACTCGGCGATCTGGAGGCCACGTAGTAGAGTGATCAACGAGAACGCCTTGGCCGTCGGCTGCAACTCGCGCCCGCTTCGATGCACGTATCGCTCGTAAATCAACCCCTCGATGATCGTCGCACGAGTGGCCGGTGTGCCGAGGCCCTTGGAGCGCATTGCGTCGCGCAATTCTTCGTCCTCGACGAGTTTGCCCGCGCCTTCCATTGCCGACAATAACGTGGCTTCTGAATATCGCGCGGGAGGTTTCGTTTGCAGGTCCGCGACCTTGATGTCGGCGACTTTAGGGGTTTCCCTGGCGACTACCGGCATCAGTGCCGGCGTGTCGTCAGTCTCAGCTTCTTTGCCGTAAATTTGCAACCAGCCCGCATTAATCATGATCTTCCCCTCGCTTTTGAACGGCTCCTTCTCGACGCGGGTGATGCGGGTGGTAATCTGGAATTCGGCCGGCGGGAAAAATACCGCGAGAAACCGTTTGGTGACGAGATCGTAAATCTTGGCTTCGGCTTCGGTTAAATGCTGGGGCGCAATCGAAGTCGGGATAATTGCAAAGTGGTCTGAAATTTTTGCATTATTGAATATGCGCTTGTTCGGACGCACCCATTGGTTGGCAAGGATCTGCTTCACGAACGGCTGATAGGGTTTGTCGAGCGCCTGCATGGCAGCAGTAACCGTCGGCAGATAGTCTTCGGGTAGCGCGCGCGAGTCGGTGCGCGGATAAGTCAGTGCCTTGTGTTTTTCATACAAGGCTTGCGCGATCGACAGCGTCGTTTTGGCGGAGAACCCGAAGCGCGAGTTACCGTCGCGTTGCAAACTGGTCAGGTCGTACAGCAACGGCGATTGCTGGGTCGTTGGTTTACTTTCTTCTTCGACAATGCCGCTTTTGCCTTCGCATTTCGCGCGGATCGCGTCGGCGCGCGCGCGTTCCCACAGACGCTCTGCCCTGATGTCGCTGTCTTCGGACTTTTTATCGCGGCTGAATTTTTCGCCAAACCAGCGGCCTTCATAATGTCCCGCTTTGCAGGCGAATGTCGCGTGCACTTCAAAATAGTCGCGCGACACGAATTTCTTGATCTTCTCTTCGCGCTCGACCAGGATCGCGAGCGTCGGTGTTTGCACGCGGCCCACGGTCGTCAGATGAAAGCCGCCTGACTTGGAATTAAAAGCGGTCATTGCGCGCGTCGCGTTGATGCCGACCAGCCAGTCGGCCTCCGAACGGCAGATCGCGGCGTCGGCGAGCGGCAGCATTTCCTTATCGCTGCGCAAACGCTCGAAGCCGTCGCGGATCGACGCCGGCGTCATCGATTGCAGCCAAAGCCGCTCAACGGGCTTAGTGGTTTTGGCGTAGCTTGCGATATAACGAAAGATGAGCTCGCCCTCGCGGCCCGCGTCGCACGCGTTAAGCAGCCCGGAAACACTTTTCAGTTTGATTAACTTGGTCAGCAACTTCAAACGTTCCTGCGACCTTTCGATCGGCAGCAAATCAAAGTGCGGCGGGATAACCGGTAAATTGGTCAACGACCATTTGCCCCGCTTAACCTCAGCGCCCTCCGGCGGAACGATGGTCAGCAGGTGCCCGACCGCCGACGACAGCACGTAGTCGTCGCTCTCGAAATAATCGCCGTGTTTTGTGAAGCCACCCAGCACGCGCGCGATATCGTTCGCGACCGACGGCTTCTCGGCAATGATCAGTTTCTTGCCGCCCGTCGCGGATTTTTTTGCGACGACGGCTTTTTTTGTTGCAATAGGTTTTTTGGTGGCCATCAGTAGTTTGTAAGTTAAGTCGCGGCGCACTGCCGGGGCCCAGCGAGCGCAAGATAATAAGAACAAAAAGCAGACTAGGCAAGCGCATACCGACGCCAGCAAATTAAATTACGCGTCGTTTTGGCCTTTAGTGCGCCTAGCGAATACGCTGGTAACGCGCGCCGGGCAGGCTTTCAATCAGCCCCTTTAGTTCCAGCTTCAGCAGCAGAGCCATTGTCACATCAGCGCCGAGTTCGGCGCGTGCGCATAACGCGTCGAGATTGCACGGCGCATGCCCTAAATGGTCAAGTAACATCGCTTCGGCGTGATCGATAACGGGCATTTCAAACGCTGCGTTCGTTGCGTTCGCCAATACCGGCAGCTTTAGTTTTAGTTCGTCAAGAATGTCATTGGCATTATCGACAAGTTTAGCGCCTTGTTTGATCAGGACATGGCAGCCTTTGGCCAGCGGTGAATGGATTGACCCGGGCAGCGCGAACACTTCGCGGCCCTGCTCGTTCGCCAGACGCGCCGTAATCAATGAACCGCTTTGTAACGCGGCTTCAACGACAAGGCAACCCAGGCTTATCCCACTGATGAGGCGATTGCGCCGCGGAAAATTGGCGGCTAGCGGTGGCGTGCCAAGCGGAAATTCAGAGATTAGCGTGCCCATGGCCGCGAGTTCATGCGCAAGCGCCTTGTTGCGCGCCGGGTACACAACATCAAGCCCGGTGCCAACCAACGCGATACTGCTGCCGGCGCCCGTCAGCCCGCCGCGATGCGCGGCGGCGTCGATGCCGAGCGCAAGACCGCTGACGATCGTAATTCCTGCGGCGCTGAGGGTGCGCGCAAATTCGGCGGCGTTCTCTGCGCCTTGCGTGGAAGAATTGCGGCTGCCGACGATGGCGAGCGAGGGCGCATTGAGCAGGTCCAGCCGGCCTTTAACATACAACAGCGCCGGCGGGTCCGCGGTCTGTAGCAGAAGCTGTGGATAGTCGGCGTCGGCCAAAGTAACGATGTGATTGCCCGGCTCCGTAAGCCAGGCAAGCGCGACTTGAGCGCCCTGAGCGTCGCCGCCGCCTACAATCACTGACGCGACATCGGCGGGAACAAAACTCCGCAGTGCTGCATGGGTTGCGGAAAATACCGCCTCCGGCGAGCCGAATTCCGTCAGTAATTTGCGCAGCGTGATGGGACCGACGCCCGACACCAGCGTCAGGCGCAGCCAATCGCCTGCTTCAGTTAAATCAGTGGTGGGCACGCAGGAAGTGCAACCGGCAAAGCCGTATGGGCGATTGAGGAGTAGTCGACTCGCAACGAATGTTGCGATTAGGGATTGGTTACGATATCCAGCACGTTGACCGGGCGCGATGCATTCATAACAAGCGCATAAGACGCGCGATCAAACACCCGGAACACCAGCAGCAATCCGTAGCGCTCGTCAGGTAGTGCGACGATTGGGACATTCGTTTTGTCATTTTTAAATTGCGCGCCCATCGGTCCAATACGGCCGTAGAGCGGAGAGTTGCGGTTGCCAAGAGGCTCGTTTTTGTAAGCGGTGGAGGGGTTGCTGGCGCTATAAATCAAGCCGGTTCGTCCCCATAGCGGACTTTCGCGGAGGGTGAACGTCGGCGCGTTCAGGTTTCGGTAGATTGCCAGCACATTGCCGACCTCTAGCCCGTCGCGCGTGCCCTGATTGATCGTAATTATCGCGTTGGGGCCGGTTTCATAAAGCTGGTTATATAGCGCAATGATGCGCCCATCGACTTTTTTAGCCGGCGGATGCGGCGCATACCCGTCCATCGGGATTTCACGCGGCGAAGGTTGCAGGTAATCGCCGGCATAAATTTCCTGCGTCGCACTGACTATATTAAGGGTGCTTACATCACCGAGCCGCGAGACCTTGGCTTCACCGAGAAAGACCGCGATATACCCGAGCGTTTCATTGCTGATCGGGTCGATCAATGGCGACCCCGGCCGGAACACCTGCCAATACAGGCCGTTGTCCTTCGTGATGCCCTTGGCGTACGCGGTATCGCCCGCGCCTACTGCCACGCGGCTTTCCTGCGTGCGCACGATGCGCGGCGCATCGGCCAGCTGATTGTGGGCGATGACGAGCGGCTTACTTAAAAACGGCTCAATATCAGCCGTCGGAATAGTGGAAATCGGCGCCAGCGCAAGTTCGCTTGCGCGCGCGGAAGGGATGACTTTAATTGGCTCCATGCGCACCAATCTCAGCCGCAATTCATCGGCGGAGCGATCGAGTACCAGCACGTCACCCGGAAAAATCCGGTTAGGATCGCGAATTTGTTCTTGATTGGCCTTCCACAAATCGTTCCATTTCCACGGGTCTTTGAGGAAACGCTTGGAAATCCCCCACAAGGTGTCGCCTTTGACGACGATATAGCGGTCAGGAGCGTCGGCGGCGAGATCGCCGATGGTGGCGGCGGAAGCCATCGCCGCATAACTCCATAAAATGATCAGCGATATAATCAGCTTGTTCATCGCACTCCCGTCTTGTCTTTTGCAGGCTCGGTGTGGCAGATTGCGGACCGGCTGCGAACTTTATAACTTAGATTAAATTGTGTCCCTAATTCTATAAATTTGCAAGAGTTATGGCTTTATTAGCGATCCTGCAATACCCCGATTCTCGGCTCTATACGGTGGCTTCGCCAGTCATAACGGTTGACGACGAAATTCGTCGCCTGATTAGGGACATGGCTGAAACAATGTATGCGGCGCCGGGGGTCGGCCTCGCGGCGACTCAAGTCGACGACCATCGGCGAGTGATCGTAATTGACATTTCGGAAACGCGAGATCATCTCCAGGTGTTCGTGAACCCCGAAATTGTGACTTCAAGCGGCACCGCGACGTGCGAGGAAGGCTGTCTGTCCGTGCCGGGAATCTTCGACAAAGTCGCGCGTGCCGAGCGCATATCGGTCCGCGCTTTTGACGCACAAGGCAAAACGTTCACGCTTGAAGCCGAGGGCTTGCTGGCGGTGTGCATTCAACATGAAATGGACCACCTTGAGGGTAAGGTTTTCGTCGATTACTTGTCGCGCCTGAAACAACGACGCATTCTCGCCAAGCTCAAGAAACAAAAGCGCCTGGTCATGTAACCTCCCGCTGCTTGCATCGGCGGGATGGCCGCTTCGCGCACGCAAGCATGCATGCACGCATGGCGTCGATTTCAAGGTTGAAAACACATGAAGCTTCTGTTTGCCGGCACGCCGGAATTTGCGGCCATCGCGCTTGATGCGCTGGTCGCCGCCGGATTCGAGATCGCATTGGTATTGACACAACCCGATCGCCCCGCCGGCCGCGGCCTGCGGCTGCAGCCCAGTGCGGTCAAGCAGCGAGCGATCGCGCATGGTTTGGCGCTCGCCCAACCCGCGAATCTCAGGGACCCCGCGGCGCACGCGGTGCTGCAAACCGTGGCGGTCGATGCCATGGTCGTCGCAGCCTATGGACTCATCCTGCCCGCTGAGGTGCTGGCCATTCCGCCACGTGGTTGTTTGAACATTCACGCGTCGTTGCTGCCGCGGTGGCGTGGCGCCGCGCCGATACAGCGCGCTTTGCTGGCGGGTGACGATGCAACCGGAATTACCATCATGCAAATGGACGAGGGGCTCGATACCGGCGCTATATTGATGCAGGAACGGATCGCCATCGGCGCAGCAGACACCGCACAAACGTTGCATGACAAGCTTGCGCTGCTTGGTGCGCGATGCGTAACGCGCGCGCTGCGCGAACGACCATTACCGCATCCGCAAGATTCAGCGCGTGCAACGTATGCCGCCAAAATCACCAAGGCCGAGGCTTTGATCGACTGGTCGCGCAGCGCAGACGAGATTTGTCGTCAGGTGCGCGCTTTCAATCCGACGCCCGGCGCGACGACTGTATTCAAAGGCGTGCTGCATAAAATATGGAGCGCACAGCGGATGGAGCATGCCGCGGCGCCGGCGGGTACGGTGACTAGTATTGACTCGGATGGCATCGTAGTGGCAGCCGGCAAAGATGCGGTCAGAATCGTCGAGCTACAAAAGGCCGGGGCAAAACGCCTCACGGCTGAAAATTTTCTTGCTGGTGCGGCGCTGGTGCCCGGTTCGCGCTTAGGCACTTGAAATAGCGGCTATCATCCATATGTTATTGAAGCGGAAAATGATTTTATTGCCGCGAAAAGGAAAGTCGATGTTGGGTAACTGGTTTAAAACAAGTTTGCTGATGGCAGCAGTAGTGGCGCTGTTCGGCATCGTCGGTGCTACCGTGGGCGGCGCCGAAGGCATGCTCGTTGCGCTGGCATTCGGCGGCGCGATGAATTTCTTCGCGTATTGGTTCTCCGACAAGATGGTGCTGCGCATGTACGGTGCGCGCGAAGTCGACGCGGCAAGTGCGCCGGAATATTACGGGGTGGTGCATGAACTCGCCGGCCGTGCCGGCCTGCCGATGCCGAAAGTGTATTTAATCGACGAGGCGCAACCGAACGCGTTCGCCACGGGACGCAACCCGCAGCACGCCGCAGTGGCGGCCACGACCGGCATTCTCCAGCTGCTTAACGCGCGCGAATTGCGCGGCGTGATGGCGCATGAACTCGCTCATGTCAAACACCGCGACATTTTGACTTCAACCATCGCAGCGACGATGGCCGGTGCAATTTCATCGATTGCGCACTTTGGATTTTTGTTTGGGGGACGCGGCGGCGACCGGCCCAATCCGGTGGTCGCAATCATAGTGATGATTCTCGCACCGATGGCTGCGATGCTGATCCAGTTCGCCATTTCACGTGCACGCGAATTTGGCGCTGACCGTGGCGGTGCCGAGATTTCGGGTGACCCGCAAGCACTCGCGTCGGCGCTCCAAAAAATGGAGCGGTACGCGAAGGGCGTGCCGATGGCGGCCGCCGAGCAACATCCCGAAACCGCGCAGATGATGATAATTAATCCTCTGACCGCGGGCGGAATCGCGGGATTGTTCAGCACCCACCCGGCCACTGCCGATCGTATCGCCCGCTTGCTCGCGATAGCACGTTGACAGTAACGCGCGGTCGGCTGTGCTAGAAATCCAGCGGCTTGCCTGCGCTACAGTCGCCGCAGTGGCGGGCGGCCGCAATCTGAATTCAGCGCTGGCCGAACTGTGGCCGCGTCACCCGCAGTTAAGTCCACAACAACGCTCGACAATCACCGACTTATGCTACGGCACCCTGCGCTTCGGCGGCCAGCTCGACGCCATCCTGGCGCAGCTTCTGACCAAAACTCTGCAGGACGAAGCGTTGCGCTGGTTGCTGTTAGTGGCGTTGTATCAGTTGCAATACACACGGGCGGCGCCGTATGCGATTGTCGATCACGCCGTACAATGTGCGACTGCGCTTGGCAAGCCGCAAGCGCGCGGCCTCGTCAATGCAGTCCTGCGCAATTTTTTGCGTAAGCGCGAGGCGTTGCTGGCAAGAGCGGCCGCCACTGACAGCGGCCGCTATGCTTATCCGCAATGGTGGATCGATAAATTACGTAAGCAGTATTCGCGCAAATTCGCGGACATTCTTGTGGCGGGAAATCTGCACCCGCCGCTGACCCTGCGCGTGAATCGCCGCCGCACAACGCGCGACGCCTACCTCGGACTGCTTACAGAAAACGATATCGCGGCCACTGCTGTTGGCGAAGATGGCGTCACGCTCGCGCGCGCAATGCCGGTCGAGCGGTTGCCGGGTTTTGCCGAGGGCTTGGTGTCCGTGCAGGACGCGGCTGCGCAATGTGCCGCACCGCTCCTTGATGCGCAGGCGGGGATGCGCGTACTGGATGCGTGTGCCGCGCCGGGCGGTAAGACCACGCATCTGCTGGAAATTGCCGATCTCGAATTAATCGCCGTCGACCATGACGCAACCCGGCTTGCGCGTGTTCAGCAAAATCTGTCGCGGCTAAATTTGAAGGCCGCACTGTTGAGCGCCGACGTAACCGATACCGACGCGTGGTGGGATCGCACGCCGTTCGAGCGCATCCTCGCTGACCTGCCGTGCAGCGCGTCGGGCGTGGTGCGCCGTCATCCTGACATCAAGTGGTTGAGGCGCATGAGCGACATCCCGCAATTCGTGAAACAACAGCAACTTATGCTCGATAGTCTGTGGCGATTGCTGGCCAGTGGTGGTAAATTGCTATATACAACGTGCTCAATTTTCCAGGAAGAAAACTCACTGCAGGTAGCCGATTTTCTGGTGCGGCACGCCGACGCCAAACAGCTGCCATTAAGCGGAGTGCATGCCTTGGACGGGACACCGGACGGCCAATTGCTGCCTGATAGCGAGCATGACGGTTTTTTTTACGCGCTGCTCCAAAAAACTTAGCCGCCTCATCGCGCTGCTCGCCTGCGCATTGGCGCTGGTGCTGGGCGTCGCTGCGCAAGCCGAAGGTATCGACGTGCGCAACGCCGCGCTCGTCGTTGGCGAGGAAGGTTATTTTCTCGAGGCTGACTTCGAAATCGCGCTCAATCCCACACTGGAAGAGGCTCTCAACAAAGGCGTGCCTTTGTACTTCCTGCTTGAATTCGAGGTGATAAGGCCGCGTTGGTATTGGTTGAACGAGAAAGTGCTGAACAACCAACAACAGTATCGGCTTGCGTATCACGCATTGACCCGCCAGTACCGGCTTGGCCTCGGTGCGTTGTTTCAGAATTTCGGTTCTTTATCCGAAGCACTTGATTTTCTGTCGCGGGTGCGCCGCCGCCAGGTGCTCGAGTCCGGCATGCTCGAAAAAGGCAACACCTATACCGCCGGCGTGCGA
This sequence comes from Betaproteobacteria bacterium, assembly GCA_025360445.1. GTDB lineage: Bacteria > Pseudomonadota > Gammaproteobacteria > Burkholderiales > SG8-41 > PALSA-1004. The sequence goes on along the minus strand of JANYCE010000256.1, from coordinate 16,514 downwards.
ATGCGTTTGGACGTGTCGCAGTTGCCTAAACCGTTCCAGTTGAATGCGCTCGCCTCGCGCGACTGGAATTTCGGCTCAGAGTGGCATCGCTGGAGTATGACGCCATGACTCCCGGCGTTGCCGGCATCCGCATGGCGTTTGGCAGCGCGGCGGTCAAGTATCTGCTGATTGTGTGCGCGGTCGTCGGTGCCGTCACGCTGTACCTGCTCGCGACAGCCAGCGCCAACACCACGATGTTCGCTCAACACTATCCGACATTGCTCGCATTGAACGGCGGTCTTGCCGTTTGTCTGGCCGCGCTGCTCGGATATCAGCTGTATGCGTTGCGCCGGAAGCTCAAGGCCGGCGTGTTTGGCGCCAAGCTCACCCTGCGCCTTGTTCTGCTCTTCACGCTGGTGGCAGTGCTACCGGGCGCACTCGTTTATGGTGTGTCCGTCCAGTTCGTTTCGCGCAGTATTGAGTCGTGGTTTGACGTGCGGGTTGAAAAGGCGCTTGAAGGCGGTCTTAATCTGGGCCGCACCACGCTCGACAACCTGCTGCAGGATCTGCGAAAAAAAGCCGACATCATGGCAGCTTCACTGTCAGCGCGGCCGGCGCTTGAACACTTCGCGGCCCTCAACATGTTGCGCGAGCAGGCCGGGGCGCAGGAAGCCACCTTGTTTACGCCGCGCGGCAAGATTATTGTGCACGCAGGCAGCGAACGGACCGGGCTGATGCCGGACCTGCCCGGCCAAAATGTGTTGCGGCAATTGCGCCAGCAGCAAGTCTATAGCGCGGTCGAAGCGCTCCCGGAGAAAGGCCTGTATTTACGCGTGCTGGTGGCGGTAAATACCATCAGTCTTAGTGAAGATATGCGCGTTCTGCAACTTTTGCAGCGCGTGCCCGAGCAACTTGCGCTCGACGCGGAGATTGTGCAAACCGGCCAGCGCGAATACCAGGAATTGTTGCTCGCGCGGCTGGGCTTGAAGCGCCTGTACGGGATAACGCTATCGCTAACGCTGCTGCTCGCGTTGCTGACCGCGATGTCGTTTGCGGTCGTTCTCAGTGAACGGTTGTCTGCGCCACTGAGTTTTTTGGTTGAGGGCACGCGCGCGGTGGCTCAAGGTGACTTCAGTCAGCGCGATACCGTTGCGAGCGGCGACGAACTCGGCGTGCTCACCCAATCGTTTAACGCGATGCGGCAGCAGTTGGCCGATGCACGTGCGACCGCCGAGCGCAATCAGGCGCAGCTGACCGATGCGCACACCTACGTGCAAAGCATCCTGGCGAATTTGTCGGCGGGCGTGCTCGCATTCGACGAAACATTGCGCTTGCGCTCGTTCAATCACAGCGCCTGCGCTATTCTCGACGCCGATTTTTCGCAGATCAGCGGAGTTGATCTCGCACACTGGCATGAGCGCGTGCCGGCACTGAAGGAGCTCGCTGCCGACATAGCAGCGGCGTTCGACGCCGGTACCGGCAACGAATGGTCCAAGCAAATCGAGCGCCCTGGTAAAGGCGGCAATCAGATGTTGCTGTTGCGCGGCACGCGGCTGCCGGCAGGCAGCGGCACCGGATTGGTCGTCGTATTCGACGACATCACGCACGTGTTGCAGGCGCAACGCGATGCGGCGTGGACCGAAGTTGCGCGCCGGCTCGCCCATGAAATAAAAAATCCGCTTACGCCAATTCAATTGTCGGCTGAACGATTGCAGCACAAGCTCGCGGCCAAGCTCGGGCTCGCCGACGCCGATATGTTAAAGAGATCCACTCAAACCATTGTCAACCAGGTAAGCGCTCTAAAAAATATGGTCGAGGCGTTCCGTCAATATGCGCGCATGCCGGAACCCACCCGGCAGGAGCTCGACTTCAACGAATTGCTGCGCGAAGTCTTGATGTTGTATGAGTCGCTGGCCGGGCGGCTGCAGGTCGAACTCGCACCTGATCTGCCGCGAATCGTCGGTGATCCCGCGCAGTTACGGCAGGTCATCCACAATCTTTTGCAGAACGCCGAGGATGCGCTGGCCGACGCGGACAGTCCGCGCATCGTCGTGCGCACGGAGCCGCGCGCGAGCGGAATGCGCGTGACCATCGCCGATAACGGCAGCGGGTTTCCGCAGGATCTGATGCAGCGTGTGTTCGAGCCGTATGTGACGACCAAGCCCAAGGGCACCGGATTGGGTCTGGTGATCGTGAAAAAAATTATCGAGGAGCATGGCGGCAGCGTGGAAGTGGCGAACGTGGCGCCGCACGGTGCGCGCGTTACGCTGAATTTTCCGGCCGGTGCGGTGCAAATCGTGGCCGCCAAAACCGCGGCGCGTGCGTGACGGCACCCTGGCCTTAAAACTAAACTAAACGAAACTAAAGCAGGATGGAGTTATGCAGCAAATTTTAGTGGTCGATGATGAAGTCGGAATTCGCGAGCTTCTGTCGGAAATCCTGCGCGATGAGGGTTATCAGGTGCGGCTGGCTGAAAATGCCGCGCAGGCCCGCGCCCAACGCTCGCAGGGCCGCCCCGACCTGGTGTTGCTGGATATCTGGATGCCCGATACTGATGGCATCACGTTGCTCAAAGAATGGGCAAGCGCAGGACTGCTGACCATGCCGGTCGTCATGATGTCCGGCCACGGCACGATCGATACCGCGGTCGAAGCGACGCGCATCGGCGCCTTCGATTTCCTTGAAAAGCCGATCGCGCTGCAAAAACTACTTGGCACCGTAGGCCGCGCATTGAAACGCGGCGAACCCCAAATGAAGCCGTTATTAATGCTGGCGACGCTCGGGCGCGCGGCGGTGGTCACAGAACTGAAACAGCGGCTTGAGCGCGTGGCTAATTTGAAGTCGCCACTGTTGATGGTGGCGGAACCAGGCAGCGGTGCCGAACTCTGCGCGAGATTCGTGCATCAACCGAATCCGTTACCCGGCAAACCGAATGCACCGTGGGTCGAGCCCGAGAATCTTGCCGCACTTGCTGAGACACCGCTCGATCTTTTAAACCAGGCGCGCGAGGGTACTTTGTTTCTGCCTGAAGTCGGCGACTTGAATCGGGTGGAGCAAAAAGGCTTGTTGCTGATTGCGGGCAAGCTGGAAAAATACAACACGCGGCTCATTTGCGCGACTTCGCGCGCGCTGCCGGAACTCGTCGCGCAAGGCGGATTTGACGCCAAACTGTATGCCGTCATTGCGGCGGTAACAGTTAACGTACCGAGCCTGCGCCAACATCGTGAAGACGTGCCGGACCTCGCGAATTTATTTTTGCTGCGCGCAATCGAAGCGAAGGAAGTGCCGCCGCGTCACTTCAGCACCGCCGCCTTGAATGCGCTGCGAAATTATGACTGGCCCGGTAATCTTAACCAACTCGAAAGCGTCGTGCGCACGCTTGCCTTGACGGCGACCGGCGAGGAAATCGGCGTCAATGAAGTGAACCAGGCATTGCCTGCCTATGGCGCGCAGCCGGCAGTAGCATCGTCCGCGATGCCGCTTGATGTACCGCTGCGCGAAGCGCGCGATGCATTCGAGCGCGTGTATTTCGAGCATCACATCATCAAAGAAGGCGGCAACATGAGCCGCGTCGCCGACAGCGTTGGCCTCGAACGCACGCACCTCTATCGCAAGCTCAAGCAACTTGGCATCAAGCTCGCGCGGCGCACCGAAGAATAGTTGTGATACGCGCAAGACCGGCACTGCCACGTAGCCAAAGGCGGCGGATTCTAAGATAATCGCGCCTCCCCGCACGTCACTCGGCTCCCCCCGCAAGGAACATTCTCCCAATGGGCTCCCGCCTAGAACTCAGCAATGCAATTCGCGCGCTCGCGATGGACGCGGTGCAGCAGGCCAATTCCGGCCATCCGGGCATGCCGATGGGTATGGCGGAAATCGCCGAAGTTTTGTGGCGCCACCACTTAAAACACAATCCGGCGAATCCGCATTGGCCGGACCGCGACCGCTTCGTGCTGTCGAACGGCCATGGTTCGATGCTGCTGTACGCATTGCTGCATCTGACCGGCTACGATTTGTCGATCGACGATCTGCGGCGCTTTCGGCAACTGCATTCCAAGACCCCCGGCCACCCGGAACTGGGCATCACGCCCGGTGTTGAGACCACGACCGGGCCGCTTGGACAAGGACTCGCCAACGCGGTGGGCATGGCGCTTGCCGAAAAAATGCTCGCGGCCGAATACAACCAGCCCGGCCATTCGATCGTCGACCATCATACGTACGTGTTTCTCGGCGACGGCTGCCTGATGGAGGGCATTTCGCACGAGGCATGCTCGCTCGCGGGGACGTTGGGCCTGGGTAAACTGATCGCGCTGTACGACGATAACGGCATCTCCATTGATGGCCAGGTGCAGGGTTGGTTTACCGACGACACGCCCAAGCGCTTTGATGCTTATGGCTGGCATGTCGTGCCGAATGTCGATGGCCACGATCCGGCGGCGATCGATGCTGCGCTCAAAACTGCACAAGCTGTAATGGACCGGCCGAGCCTTATTTGCTGCAAAACGCAAATCGGCAAAGGTGCGCCGACGCGCGCGGGTACGGCGAGAGCGCATGGCGAAGCCTTGGGCGCCGATGAAGTCGCCGCGACCCGTCAGGGCCTTGGCTGGGACCATGCAGCGTTCGAAATTCCAAAGGCTATCTACAACGAATGGAACCAGTGTGTGTCGGGTGCGACCGCCCAACAAGAATGGGACACGCGTTTTGCGGTTTACGCGTCTGCCTATCCAGAGCCGGCGCGTGAATTTAAACGCCGTATGGCAGGAGAGCTACCGGCAAATTTTGCAACCGTCCTTGCAACCGCGATCGAAGCGGCGAATGCCAAGGGCGAAACGGTTGCCACGCGCAAAGCTTCGCAGCTCGCGCTAACTCAACTTGCGCCAATACTGCCGGAACTGATTGGCGGCTCAGCTGATCTTATGGGTAGTGTTTTCACCAACTGGCCCGGTAGCAAAGTCGTATCGCGCACCGCCGCCGGCAATATCGTAAATTTCGGGGTGCGCGAATTTGCAATGGCAGCAATTACCAACGGCCTGGCGTTACATGGTGGCTTTATTCCGGAGACAGGTACCTTCCTCACGTTCTCCGATTATTCCCGCAATGCATTGCGCATGGCCGCACTGATGAAATTGCGCAATATTTTTGTGTTCACCCATGATTCGATCGGGCTCGGCGAAGATGGCCCTACCCACCAGGCGATCGAACACACGGCGAGCCTGCGGCTGATTCCGAACATGGCGGTATGGCGGCCGTGCGACACGGTGGAAAGTGTCGTTGCCTGGGGTCAAGCGCTGCAGCGCAAAGACGGGCCGACGGCGTTAATTTTGTCGCGCCAGAACGTTGCTTACCAAAAGCGCGCGGCCGGCCAAGTTGCTGCGATCGCGCGCGGCGGCTATGTTCTCGCGGACGCGGATGGCGGCACACCGCAAGCGTTAATAATCGCCACCGGTTCTGAAGTGCCGCTTGCCATGGCAGCACGCGAACAATTGCACAAGGACGGCATTCAGGTGCGCGTAGTGTCGATGCCGTGTACATCGGTGTTCGATGCGCAGGACGCGGCGTATCGCGCGTCGGTCTTGTTGCCGGGCGTTCCGCGCGTTGCAGTCGAAGCGGGCGTTACGGATGGCTGGCGAAAATATGTCGGAGCCGTGGATTCGGGAACAGGGGCCGTCGTGGGCATCGACCGCTTCGGCGAGTCGGCGCCCGCTGGTGACTTGTTCAGGTATTTCGGTTTCACCGTTGAGAACGTGGTCTCGGTGGTGAAAGGTTTAGGTTTGCGATAAATCATTAAACAACCGCGAATGCCATAAGGCGCACACGGCCATACACGGCATTAACGAGACATTTTCTGGAGAAGACATGGCGATCAAAGTTGGCATCAATGGATTTGGACGAATTGGGCGGATGGTGTTCCGGGCGGCGGTGCAACACTTTCCGGACATCGACATCGTCGGCATTAACGACCTGCTCGAACCGGACTACCTCGCTTATATGCTGCGCTATGACTCGGTGCACGGCCGTTTTAAGGGCGAGATCGGCGTCGATGGCAACACGCTGCTCGTCAACGGCAAGCGCATACGGCTGACTGCCGAAAAGGATCCGACGCAGTTAAAGTGGGGCGAGGTCGGCGCCGATGTCGTCATCGAAGCGACCGGACTGTTTCTGACCAAAGAAACCTGCGAAAAACACCTGGCAGCGGGTGCCAAAAAAGTAATCATGTCTGCGCCGTCTAAAGACGACACGCCAATGTTTGTATTCGGTGTGAACGACAAAACGTACAAGGGCGAGACGATTATTTCGAACGCGTCCTGCACAACGAACTGTCTGGCGCCGGTAGCCAAAGTGCTGAACGACACCTGGGGTATCAAGCGCGGGCTCATGACGACCGTGCATGCGGCGACGGCGACGCAGAAGACCGTGGACGGTCCATCCAATAAGGATTGGCGCGGCGGGCGCGGCATTCTGGAAAACATCATTCCATCATCAACAGGTGCTGCCAAAGCCGTCGGCGTGGTAATTCCCGAACTCAACAAGAAATTGACCGGCATGGCGTTCCGCGTGCCGACGTCGGACGTTTCCGTCATCGACCTCACCGTCGAGCTTAACCAGCCGGCGACCTATGCCGAAATCTGTGCCGCCATGAAGGCTGCCTCGCAAGGCGCGATGAAAGGTGTGCTCGGGTACACCGAGGAGAAGGTCGTGTCGACGGATTTCCGAGATGAGGTTTGCACGTCAGTGTTCGACGCCGAGGCAGGCATCGCGCTTGACAGCACGTTCGTCAAGGTTGTCTCGTGGTACGACAATGAATGGGGCTATTCGTGCAAGGTGCTCGAAATGGCTCGTGTCGTGGCGAAATAAGGGCATCGCCTGCGATCGCCATGACGGTCATTAAAATGGAGGAAGTAAACCTCGCCGGCAAGCGGGTGTTTATTCGCGCTGATCTTAATGTGCCGCAAGACGCCGCGGGCACCATCACGGACGACACACGCATACGTGCATCGTTACCGGCAATTCAGGCCGCGCTAAAAGCGGGCGCCGCGGTGATGGTGACTTCGCATCTTGGGCGCCCGACCGAAGGGGAATTCAACACCGCGGACTCTTTAGCTCCGATTGCGCAGCGTTTAAGCCAACTGCTGCAGGCCCCGGCGCCTTTGCTGCTTGACTGGGTAGAGGGTGTAACTGTTGATCCCGGCCACGTCGTCGTGCTTGAAAATTGCCGGTTCAATAAAGGCGAGAAAAAAAATGACGACGCGCTCGCAAAAAAAATGGCGTTGTTATGCGACGTATATGTGAACGATGCATTCGGCACCGCCCACCGCGCCGAGGCGACCACCCATGGCATCGCGAAGTTTGCGCCAGTTGCCTGTGCGGGCCCCCTGATGGCGGCCGAACTTGCAGCGCTTGGCAAAGCATTGCGCGAACCTGGGCATCCGCTCGTCGCAATCGTCGCCGGGTCGAAAGTTTCGACCAAGCTGACTATTCTGAAAACGCTCGCCGAAAAGGTTGATCAGTTAATCGTGGGCGGAGGCATCGCCAATACCTTTATGCTGGCCATGGGGCTGCGGGTCGGTAAATCGCTCGCTGAACCCGGCTTGATCAGCGAAGCGCACGCGATCATTGATTACATGAAATCACGCGGCGCCCAAGTACCTCTGCCGGTTGATGTGGTCGTCGCGGCCGAGCTGTCCGCGCGTGCACGCGCAAATCTGGTAGCGGCGGACGCCGTCGGCGCCGATGACATGATTCTAGACATCGGACCCCGCACTGCTGAAATGTTTGCAGGTTTAATCGCTCAGGCGGGCACAATCATCTGGAACGGGCCGGTCGGCGTGTTCGAATTCGATCAGTTTGGCGGCGGCACTGCGCGCATAGCACGCGCGATTGCAGAGTCGGCCGCATTTTCAATCGCCGGCGGCGGCGACACGCTTGCAGCGATTGCGAAGTACGGAATCGCCGACAAGGTGTCGTACATGTCGACCGGCGGCGGCGCTTTCCTGGAATTTCTTGAAGGTAAAAAGCTGCCGGCTGTGGACATACTCGAGCAACGCGCGAGAAAAGTTTGAGGATTCCGGATTGAGGATTGGTTAAAAACAAGCTAGGCTCCTCGCTGTTCGATCTTCATTCCTTTTAACTGAATCCTGACTCACATGCCCCGTCGCACAAAAATAGTTGCCACGCTCGGACCCGCTTCGAGCGATAGTAAAACGCTCGCGCGAATGATCGACGCCGGCCTCGACGTCGTGCGCATGAATTTTTCGCATGGCACTGCCAGGGAACACGGCGCGCGAGTCGAACTCGTGCGTGCTTTGGCGCGCAAAGCAGGCCGCTCGATCGGGGTGCTGGTCGACTTGCAAGGCCCCAAAATCCGCATTGGCCGCTTCGAGCACGACCGTATCGTGCTGAAAAGCGGCGAAAAGTTCGTGCTCGACGCCGAATGTAAACTCGGCGATGCGACGCGCGTCGGGCTCGATTACAAAAATCTGCCGCAGGACGTGTCAACCGGCGACACGCTATTGCTCGACGACGGCCGCATCGTGCTTGCGGTGACCGCGGTCAAAGGGTCGCGCATTTATTGCCTCATTGAGCAAGGCGGCCAGCTGTCGAACAACAAAGGCATCAATCGCAAAGGCGGCGGTCTGACGGCGCCCGCGCTGACTGAAAAAGATATGCAGGACATCAAGACCGCAGCGGAGCTCAAGGCCGATTATCTTGCGGTATCGTTTCCGCGCTCGGGCGCTGACATCCAGTGGGCGCGCGACTTGATGCTCAAAGCGGGCGGCAAGGCATTGCTGTGCGCCAAGATAGAACGCGCCGAAGCGATTCCAGCGCTGGAGGAAATCATCGACGCGTCGGATTCGATCATGGTGGCGCGCGGTGACCTCGCGGTCGAAGTTGGTGACGCAGTGGTGCCGGCGTTGCAAAAGCGCATGATCCGCATGGCGCGCGAGCGCAACAAACTCGTCATCACGGCGACCCAGATGATGGAGTCGATGATCAACAATCCAATCCCGACGCGCGCTGAAGTGTCGGACGTCGCCAATGCCGTGCTCGACGGGACTGATGCGGTCATGCTGTCTGCGGAAACGGCGGCGGGCATGTTCCCGGTTGAGACTGTCGCCGCGATGGCTCGCGTCTGCCTCGAGGCGGAAAAGGAAGATGCATTCAGCATCGAGCGCCGGCGTCCAGGGCCACCCGAAACCGTCGAAGAGGCAATTGCGCGCGCGACCATTTTTACGGCGAACAGCCTGTCGATCAAGGCAATCGCAGCGCTGACTCAAAGCGGCAAAACGGCGTTATTGATGTCGCGCATGAACTCGAGCGTGCCGATTTACGCGCTGTCATCGGTAGTCGAAACGCGCCGGCGCGTTTCGTTGTTTCGCGGCGTTTATCCCGTCAAATTTAAAGGTGCGAGAGATCCCGAACGCGCACTTTATATGGCGGAGGACGAGCTATTGAAGCGCGGGGCGGTCAATCCCGGCGACTACATGATATTGACGATCGGCGAGCCGTTCGGCAAAGCCGGAGGTACGAATACGATGAAAATTGTCAAGGTGGGCGAACACCGTCATTCGTAAATCAAGTGTCCGAATGTTGAAGTGCGTGCCGCTTTTGCAAAGCGGCCGAGAAAATATCTGGCGATGGCAACCCGCATGAGTGCGTAAGTTCGGCGTAAGCGCAGCTCGCTAGACTGTGCGCCTCAACAGTTGAAGCAGCCCGCCGCCGCGTTGTCGCGAACGTAGTCAACCCTAATTCTCGAGGGTAAAATATAAATTGCTGCATCGTGTCGAGTAATGTTTGGCGTCAGCAGTTCGAGAAGTGAGAGTGTTTGAGCGTGGACTCGGAGCAACTGCGGCGCATTGTGCGTGCGGTCATCAAATATCAGCACAAGGCAGAGGTGGAAAGCGCAGCCGGCGGCGGCTTGATCAATCCAGCGGTTGCCCTTTAATAGTGCCCTGCTAACATGGCCGTGCGGTTGTGGCTAGGCGCCAAAAAACCGGTTATCATGCGCCGTCACGCTGGCCGGCAAGCGATATAAAGCACGGCAAACAAATAATATTTATCATTTTGGAGGAGCTTAAATGGCCTTGAAAATCCGGAGCATCAAAGACTTTAATGCCGGGTTAATGTTTATCGGCATCGGCAGCGTATTCGCATTCGGTGCGAGCCAATATCCGATGGGTACCGCAGTCAGAATGGGTCCGGCGTATTTCCCCACTTTTCTCGGATGGGGAACAATCGCTTTAGGACTGTTCGTGCTGATTCAATCGTTTGTATCTGAAGATAAGCCGCCGACCCCTACGGCATGGCGGGCGCTGATTCTCGTACTGGGCGCAGTTTGCGCATTTGGCGCCCTTATCAATACCGGCGGTCTTATCGCTGCAACTCTTGCGGTGGTCATCATCAGTGCTCTCGGGGGCCATGAGTTCACCTGGAAAGCCGCAATCACCTCGGCAATCATTTTATCGATCGCGATGTGGGCGATTTTCCTCAAGGGACTCGGCCTGCCATTTCAGCTGTTCCCCTGGTCCTAAGCGACTGACGCGAGATAACGGAGCGCATCATGACAGAACTTTTTAGCAACTTGGCTCTAGGTTTCAGCGTAGCGCTGAATCTGACGAATCTGATGTATTGTTTTATCGGGGTATTTCTGGGCACCCTGATCGGCGTTTTGCCGGGCATCGGCCCGGTGGCAACCATCGCGATGTTGTTGCCGATCACTTTTAATTTGCCGCCTACCCCTGCGCTCATCATGCTGGCCGGCATTTATTACGGCGCAAGTTATGGTGGTTCGACCACGGCCATTCTGGTTAATCTGCCAGGCGAGTCGTCATCGGTGGTGACCTGTATCGACGGTTATCAGATGGGCCGCCAGGGGCGGGCCGGTCCAGCGCTCGCGATTTCGGCGATCGGCTCGTTTTTCGCCGGCACCGTCGGCACCGTATTGATCGCGCTGTTCGGTCCGCCCTTGGCTGAGCTGGCGTTTGAATTCGGCGCCGCCGAATACTTTTCGATGATGGCGCTGGGTCTCGTCTCCGCCGTCGTGCTTGCGCACGGTTCGCTGATAAAAGCCGTGTGTATGATCTTGGTCGGCTTGTTGCTCGGCATTGTCGGCACCGACGTGAATTCTGGCATGGCGCGTTACAGCTTTGGTATCTCCGAACTTTCGGACGGCATCGGCTTCGTGTCGGTGGCGATGGGCATGTTCGGGTTCGGCGAAATTATCGCCAACCTTGAACAGGGTATACAGCGCGAAGTCAATACTTCCAAGGTCGGCAGCCTGATGCCTTCATGGACGGACTTGAAGATGTCCTTCGGCCCCATTATGCGGGGCACTGCATTGGGCACGATCTTCGGCCTTCTGCCCGGTTCGCATACGGTTATCGCCGCGTTCTCGTCGTATACCTTAGAGAAAAAATTGACTAAGGATCCGTCGCGTTTCGGCAAAGGCGCAATCGAGGGCGTGGCGGGGCCCGAATCCGCTAACAACGCCGCGGCGCAAACCTCGTTCATTCCGCTGCTGACGCTGGGAATTCCGACGGGTGCGGTCATGGCGCTGATGGTCGGCGCGATGACAATCCAGGGCATCGCACCGGGCCCGCAAGTGATGACGCAAAAGCCCGATTTGTTCTGGGGCATGATCGCGTCAATGTGGGTCGGCAATCTTATGCTGGTGATTTTGAATCTGCCGCTGATCGGCATGTGGGTGCAGTTCCTGAAGATCCCGTATCGCTTGTTGTACCCCGGCATCATTCTGTTCTGCTGCATCGGCGCATTCAGCGTAAACAACAGCCCGGCTGAAGTTTATCTCGCGGCCATGTTCGGATTTTTCGGCTACTTCTCCAACAAATGGGGTTGCGAACCCGGACCTTTGCTGCTGGGCTTCGTGCTCGGACCGCTGATGGAGGAAAACCTGCGCCGCGCCATGCTGATTTCGCGCGGTGATGCAACGGTATTCTTCACCCGTCCGATTAGTGCGGGCATGTTGATCGTCGCCATCTTCCTCCTGCTGATTATTGTTGTACCGCAGGTGCGCAAGAAACGCGAAGAAGTGGCTTACGAAAGCGCGGACTAAGCAACCCCGCAGCCTTACAGTCAGATATAAATTTTGCCCCGGACGACCTCCGGGGCAATTTTTTCTCCGCTCTCCGCAACAGGGAGTTACCCCATGCAGCTCACCCCGGACGAAAAAAAAATGCTGCGCGGTGGGCAGGGCGCGGCCGTCAAGGAAGCACTCGAACTCCAAATCGAAGTGGGCAGGTTTTTCGGTGCGAAACGGCTGGTTCCCATCTCGAATGCCCACATGATGGGCGACATTGAGGTAATGGGCGACAGTGGTAAAGCGTTCCTCCAGCGTATGAGCGAAAGCGGCGCGCACTGCGCGGTCCCGACTACCACCAATGCACGCTGTATCGATTTCGAGTACGTCGAAAAGCTCAAGCAGGATCCCGACGAGGCAGCCAAAGAGCGCCAGTTGATCGCGTATTTGCGCAAGATGGACGTAATCACCGCCGACACTTGCATCAATTACCAGACGCTGTACCAGCCGCACCTGGGCGAACGCGTGGCTTGGGGTGACACCGGTACCGTCATATACGCGAACTCTGTATTCGGTGCGCGCTCCAACTTTGAAGCGGGACCCGCTGCGCTGGCCGCCGGCATTACCGGACGCGTTGCAGAATATGGTTTTCAGCTCGACGCCCATCGCAATGGCACGGTGCTCGTCAACGTCAAAGCTGACCTTGACGATCTCGCGGATTGGGGCGCGCTAGGTAAACTGGTGGGTGAAGCACACCAAAATTATTTCGCCGTCCCGGTTTTCACCGGCATCAAGCGGCGACCGACTGCCGATCAACTGAAGCATCTGGGGGCGTCCCTCGCGAGCTATGGCTCGATGGGTATGTTTCACATGATCGGCGTTACCCCCGAGGCGCCGACGATAAAAGCCGCGTTCGGCGGCGGCAAACCCGCAGCTGCCATGACGATTACCAGTCGCGATATCGCGCGCGTTTACGCTGGTTATAGCGCGAAGAACAATCCATTGAACCTTGTAGTGTTCTCGGGTCCGCAACAGTCGCTGTTCGAGATGAAAAATCTGGCGCGGCTTCTCGCCGGAAAAAAAATTAAGCCGCGCAACCAACTGTTTGTGACGACCAGTAACGGTGTCAAAAGCGCAGCGCGCGCGCTAGGCTACCTGGCATCCATCGAAGCCGCCGGCGGCATCGTGCTGGAAGGCGTGTGCTTCTATATTCTGCAGAACATCGGGCAGATGCGCGTGGAAAACGGCTGGAGCAACCTCGTGACCAATTCAGCCAAACTGGCGAACATTATTGGCGCGCACAAATTCAACACGATTTTGCGGCGAACCGACGACTGCGTGCACATCGCATTGACCGGCGAGGATCGGTAATGCGCGAGCGCGGCAGGGCGCCCGTCATCAAGCTCAAGCGCGCGTTTGGTGCGGTGGTCGAAGGCGAGGCGCTGGTCTCGCGCGAGGGATTTAGTCCGCGCTACGATCTCGATCGCTGGACAGGCCTGATATCGCGGCCTGGTCATGCGCTTGAAGGCCACAATCTAAAGGATAAAGTTCTGATCACGCCAAGCGCCAAGGGCGGAATTGCTGCGGGCTGGGCATTTTACGATATCAAGCATAAAGGCATCGCGCCTAAAGCCTTTGTTTTCGGCGTCACCAATCCAGTAATGGTACAGGGCGCGGTATTCGCCGGCATTACCATCACCGAAGGCTGGGCGCGCGATCCGTATGCGTGGATCCGTACGGGCGATATGGTGCGCGTCGACCCGGTCAGGAAAACGCTTGAATTAATTAAATCGCGGTACGCGCCCAAGCTTTCAAAGGATACTAAATGTTAATCCGCAGCGCGGCCGTCCTTAGTTTTTCCTTGCTTGTCTCGAACGCTCCAGTGCTCGCGCAGACGGCAAACTATCCGGCGAAACCAATTCGCATCGTGGTGGCCTACACGCCGGCCGGCACCACCGATATTCTTGCGCGAACCATCGGACAAAAATTGACCGAGGCATGGGGCCAGTCCGTAATTATCGACAACCGGCCCGGCGCCAACGGCAACATCGGCACTGAATATGCCGCTAAAGCAACTGCCGATGGTTATACCTTGTTGATGGTGACGGCAGGCACCCACGGAATTAATCCTGGCTTGTACCGCAAGCTCGGCTTCGATGCGGTTAAGGATTTCGCACCGGTCAGCCTGGTCGCAATGGTGCCGAACATCTTCGTCGTCAACAACGCGGTGCCGGCCAAAGACCTCAAAGAATTTATTGCGTACGCGAAAAATAATCAAGGCAAACTCAATTACGGTTCGCCCGGTAATGGCAGCACCGCGCATTTATCCATGGAGCTCTTCAAAACCATGACCGGTCTGCAGATGCTGCATATACCGTATAAAGGCAGTGCCGGTGTATTAGCGGACTTGATCGGCGGGCAAATTGTGCTGACCATGGACAACATGCCGCCGTACGTGCCGCAAGTGAAAGCAGGCAAGATTCGCGCACTCGCTGTGAGCACCACGCGCCGCTCGCCCGCCGTGCCCGAAGTGCCAACGGTCGCTGAGGCGGGGGTGGCCGGCTATGACTCCGGCGCGTGGTTTGGCCTGGTCGCGCCGGCCAACACGCCTAAAGACATCGTGAACAAACTGTCCCGCGAGACGGCGCGCATCCTCAAGCTGCCGGATGTTAGCGCTCGCTTGGCCGATTTAGGAGCAGAACCGGTGGGCGGAACACCGGAGCAGTTTAGTGCGCACATGAAAGCTGAAATCGCTAAATGGGCGAAGGTGATTAAGGACGCCAGTGTCGAACTGCAATGATGTAACGCGCACTCGATGATCCGCGATCCCGAAACATTCAACATACTGCTCGACACGCTGCGCCGATTTGTGCGCGAGCGGCTGATCCCGGCTGAAGAACAACTGGTCGAAAACGACGCAATCCCGCCTGCCATTCTCAGCGAAATGCGCGAGATGGGTTTGTTCGGCCTGACCATTCCAGTCGAATATGGCGGTCTTGGCCTCACGACGGAAGAAGAGGCGCTGACGTCGATTGAAATGTGCCATGCATCGCCGGCCTTTCGCTCAATCGCGGGCACCAATAACGGGATCGGCTCGCAAGGCATCGTAATCGACGGCACTGACGAGCAAAAGAAAAAATATCTGCCGCGACTCGCGAGCGGCGAGCTAATTGGCTCGTTCGCGTTGACCGAACCGGGCGCAGGCTCCGACGCCGGCTCATTAACCACCAGCGCGCGGCGCGACGGTGACCATTACGTGATCAACGGCGTTAAGCGCTACATCACCAACGCACCGGAAGCCGGTGTGTTCACGCTGATGGCGCGCACGGATCCCGACTCAAAGGATGCGCGCGGCGTGTCGGCGTTTATCGTCGAGCGCGATACGCCGGGGTTGTCGGTCGGCAAACCCGATCGCAAAATGGGCCAGCGCGGCTCGCATACCGCTGATGTGATCTTCGAAAACGCGCGAGTTCCGGCCGAAAACATTATTGGTGGACACGAAGGCCGCGGGTTCAAAACCGCGATGAAGGTGCTCGACAAGGCGCGGCTCAATATCGCAGCGGTCTGTGTCGGCGCTGCGACCCGCATGCTTGAGGAGGCACTCACTTACGCGATGGAGCGCAAGCAGTTTGGCCAGCCGGTAGCCGAGTTTCAGTTGGTGCAGGCGATGCTGGCTGATTGCCAGACGGAAATTTTCGCGGCGCGCAGCATGACGCTCGAGGCTGCACGCAAACGCGACGACGGCGGCAATGTGACGATGGAAGCGTCGTGCTGCAAATACTTCGCGTCCGAAATGTGCGGACGCGTGGCCGACCGCGCCGTCCAGATTCACGGCGGCGCCGGTTACATGGCCGATTCGCCAATTGAACGTTTTTACCGCGACGTGCGGCTGTTCCGCTTATACGAAGGAACCAGCCAGATCCAGCAACTGGTGATCGCGCGTCAAATGATTCGCAATGCGGGCCGCTAGACTTTTAACGCGCGCAATCACAAAGGAAATCGAATAGTGGCATTTAACGAACTATTGCAGCAGTTGCGCGAGCGCACCGCACGCGTTCTCGCGATGGGCGGCGCCGATAAATTGGCGAAGCGCAAAGCCGAGGGCCATCTCAACGCGCGCGAGCGCATTGACTATCTCGTTGACGCCGACAGCTTCTTCGAATCCGGCATGTTTGCAGTCGGTGTGCGGCCAGAAGTGCGCCATAAAACCCCGGCCGACGGCAAAATCGCAGGCTTTGCGCGTATCGCCGGCCGTGAAATCGGGCTCGTATCGAACGATTTCACTGTGCTCGGCGCCTCGTCGTCGGTAATCAACATGAAAAAGATCAAGCACGTGAAGCAAGTGGTGGCGAAACGCGGGCTGCCACTGGTGCTGTTGGGGGAATCGAGCGGCGCGCGCATGCCTGATCGCATGGGCTCGGCCGGCCGCGCCACCATCGCGCAAGACCCGACCGAGTATCAGCGTTTGCGCGAGACGCCGTGGGTATCAGCGCTGCTCGGC
>JANYCE010000309.1 GCA_025360445.1 Betaproteobacteria bacterium | reverse complement strand
AGGCGCATCAGCGAAGATCCGTTCTCGTGCGGCTTCGAACACTGAAATGGCGGTTTCGCGGGGAACGGACGGAAAGTCTTCCAGGAAATCTTCGAGGGACGAGCTTCCCTCAAGGTAATCGAAAAGGTTCTGAACGGGGACGCGAGTACCCGTGAAGCAAAGCGCTCCGCTCATGATTTCGGGGTTCCGACTGGCAAGCGATTTGTCCATGGCCACCTCCAATCTCAGAGTTTACTCTTTTCGTAGCGCATCCACATGCGGGGCATAACGTTTGAGTTCATAAATGAAAATGACAGATAGGAATCAAGCCAAGTCTCCAGCGCGCATCGAAATTGCCGGACTCGGCAAGGCCGCGATCGAAGTGCAGCACTATTGCCGTAGCTTCCACCGTTCGCCCTGCTGCCATAAGCGCCCATCGTGCTCGAGTTTTAACAAGTGAGCATGCAGCGAGCGGCGGGCGACTGTATGCAGGTTGGCTGAAACATCCGCATAGACGATCGGCACTAATTCATCGAGCGTCGCTGGATTGCGCGCGCTGAATGCGTCGACGATTTTCTGCTCGCGCTTTAGCCGATGCGCGATCAAGCGCTGCGCCTCTGCGTGCGGCGTGTCGATCGGTTGACCGTGCCCCGGCGCAATGCGCTCGATGTCGAGGTTCAGCAATGACTCTAGCGATTTAAGGTAGGCAACCATGTCGCCATCCGGCGGACTGATGACGACGGTCGAGCCTTGCATGATGTGATCGCCAGTGAACAGCAACTTTTCACGGTCGAGCAGATAGCAAAGATGATTCGACGCGTGGCCCGGCGTGTGAACCGCGGCGAGACTGAATTCACCGCAATCGAGTACGTCACCCTGTTTGAACATTCGATCGGGGGCAAATTTAATGTCCTGATTGTCGTACTGCGGCGCCGGCATGCCGATGACTTCGGCGCCGGTTGCGGCTTTCAACGCGCGCGCTGCGGGCGAATGGTCTTTATGCGTATGCGTGCACAGTATCCAGCGCAGATGCTTCCCCACCACGTCCAGCATGGCGGCGTGATGCGATTCGATCTCCGGACCGGGATCGATCAGCGCGAGGTCGAACGTGCCGACGATATAGGTATTGGTACCGGGACCCGTCATCATGCCGGGGTTAGGCGCAGTCAGGCGCCGCACGAGCGGAGAAACCTGCACGACTTCACCGGGCGTAATTTTCTTTACTTCTTCCATTCGCCCCGCGCCTCCGGTGAATTTGCTTCTTCGTACCCCGGCTCGCCGAGCATGATGCGCCGCCCATCTTTGCCGATACGCGGCGCCATAGTTGGCACATCGGGCAATGCGCGCATCGCCGCCATCAGCGCGTCGGCAGATTCATGCACAGCAAAAAGGCGCAGGGTATGGATGGTTGGCGTCATCAATTTGAACGTGCCTGCCTCATGGCGCTCGACACCCTCGCGCGGGTTTATCCACACGCTCTCGGTCATTTCATCGTTATCGTGCACGGGTTCCTGACCGACGGGCGCATGCGCCAGAAAGAAGCGGGTGTCATAACGTCGCGGTGCGCCTGGCGGCGTGATCCAGTGCGCGAAATAAACCAGAGTATCCACAGCAAGTCGGAGCCCGGCATCGCGCAACAGGGTATCAAACGGGAGTTCGCCCGCCGCGACTGCTTTGCGATGCTGTGCTAATTCGGCCGCCTGTTCGTGCGTAACCTGCCGGCTGTTTTCGCCATGCGCAAGCAGCAATCCAGATTCCTCGAACGACTCACGAATCGCCGCGACCCAATAGGCGAGACCACCAGATTCGATTCCGAGCCGGCGGCTCGCCGCCGCGTCGGTGAATCCCACGCAGCGCGCATAAATGTCAGCGAGACCGTCGCCCGGATCAACTGAACCGCCTGGAAACAAATAGCGGCCCGGCACGAACGCCGACTGCATGTTGCGCTTCATCATAAGCACTTCGAGACCCTGCGCGCCGTCGCGCACGAGCGTGACAGTCGCAGCGGGCAGTGGTGTCAAGTCAGCCATTTACTTCTCCGTGATCAGCTTCATGAGGCTGGACGAATCGAGCCGGCCATGCCCTTGCTCCTGGAGCCGGCCGTACCACTGCTCGACGATCGCGGTCACCGGCATGAGCGCCCCGTTCCGGCG